>DATLHN010000827.1:0-1977 GCA_035539875.1 Armatimonadaceae bacterium | reverse complement strand
CGAGACGATCAGCCCCACTGCCGCGACCCTCTTTTCCATGGTGCTGGTCCGCCTGCCGCTGGCGTGGTGGATGCTGAGCACGTTCGGCACGACCGGCGCGTGGTGGGCCATGTCGATCTCGACCATGGTCCAGGGCGTCCTCATGGTCTGGCTCTTCCGCCAGGGCAAGTGGCGCACCGTCAAGGTGTAGGAGATGGCATCGTTGCCGCGCTGATCCGCGCTAGCGCCGCCTCCGCCGCGCGTCGCTCAACCGGGCTTTCTGCGGCCCGGACCGCCGCCCCCAGGTGGCGCGCCGCTTCGGCCTGGTCGCCCCGCTCAGATTCCAGAAGCCCGAGGCGGTAGGACGCCCAGTAGTTTCCGGGTTCGTACGAAAGGGACTTCAGAAACGCGCCGCGCGCCGCCTCGGCGTCCCGTGCCTGCCAGCGGCACCACCCGATCTCCTGGTACGTCCGCGCCAGGTCTTTCTCCGGCAGCGGGAACGTCGTCAGGCGTACGAACGCCGCTTCCGCCGCCACCAGATCGCCTGCGCCGACGTGGCTGTAGGCCAGGTAGAAGACCGGGCCGGGTTGCTTCGGAGCCCTGGCGGCGGCGGCCGTCAGTTGCGTTACGGCCGAGGGGTAGTCTCCCGCCTTGTAGTACGCCAGCCCCAGCAGGTAGAGTTGGCGCGAGCCTGGCGTCTCCCCCACCCGCTTCTTCGCGGCGGTAACATCGCCCGTCCCTCCGGGCGCGGGCGGCAGCGTCGTCCGCAGTACGTCCGGGTCCACGCGGCCAGGGAGTCGCGTCTGACTCGGTGACCCGCTCGGCTTCTCCTCCTGACCGCCGCACCCCGCTGTCACACCAGGAGGGATGGTCAATAGCGCCGCACACAGCGTAAGCGAACACAGTTCACGTTTCCGCACACGAATCTCCCCGTAGCGTCGTCCGATTTATGTCTTCACGGCGCGCGGCCCGATATCGTTCCCAAGAGCGGCGTGCGTAACTCCGGGCACGCCGCCACCCCGTCAGATCGTGGAAGGTCCAGGACGGCGTCCAGTCGGACGCGTCGAAGGGTGGCAGGAAATGTTCGTCGAACGCGTACCGGTCACTGCGGAGTCGCTTCGCGAACCGCTGTTGCTCGCGGTGGCAGGCCCGCTCTACGCGCGCCCGGTTCTTCCACGTGTAGGGAACACCATGCGAGTAGATGCGCCCGTGGGTCGCCTCGTGCACCATCAGAGACGCAATCTGCGCCACCCACCATTCGTAATTCTCGGCGAGGTCCCGGTGGCCGAACTCCCGGTCGAAATCTATCTGGCAGCGGCGGGCGCCGCGCCAGTAGGCGCCGGAGCTACCCGAATGGGTCATCTCGTTGGCGACGAACTCGACCTCGCGCTGGAGCAAGCGGAAGCGCCGCGGGTCCGTCTGCTCGATAAGGGCAAGGGCGTCGGTGACCAGGCGCACGAACGCGGCGGTGGATTCCGCCTCGCCCCCTCCCCGCCAGGTGTAGTCCGCGATGCGGATACCCCGGTACGTACCGAAAACGAGAGTCGATGTTGCCCGCCGCAGGGTGCGCGCGAGGAGGTACCACGGCAGAATCGGCAATACGCACAGTGTCCTCCGGATACTTCGCCGACGGAGTAGTACGCGCCGCCGCTGACGGACCGAATGCAACAGGCTAATGCCCTTACTCCGACAGGTTAAAGAGTGATCGGCGACCATTGCTGGTCAGACCCGTTTCGCGGCCCGCGGTTGCAGTTCGCGGTTCCGGTCTCAACGCTCGTTCGTTGACCGGCCCGGCCTGGGATGCTATAATCTCGGGATGGCAACGGCGCCCCGAATCTCTGCCCGGCCGCTCCCAAACCGCGCGGCCGGGCCTCCCCCGGCAGGAGTCACGTTTCCAACATGAGTACCATGACCACCATCGAAGACATCATCGCGCGGGAGATTCTCGATTCGCGCGGCAACCCGACCGTCGAGGTCGACGTCTGGCTCAAGAACGGC
>DATLHN010000826.1:0-1986 GCA_035539875.1 Armatimonadaceae bacterium | reverse complement strand
GCTTCGGCCTGACCCCGGGGCTGGGAGACAGCGGCGCGTTCTACGCGGCGTTCACCTACGCCCGCTGACCCGAAAGGAGGCAAGTGCCATGCGACGACGGCAGGCTATCCTGCTCCTGTTCCCGCTGCTCGCGCTCCTGAGCGGGTGCGGCGGCGACAACACCTACAACCCGGCGCTGGAGGGCGAGGGACCCGGCGCGGGTCCTTCGTTCTCGCTCGCGGTCGCCCCCACCTCGCGCACGGTCGTGCCGGGGCAGTCGGCCGCGTACACGGCGACCCTGACCGCGCAGAACGGCTTCGAATCCGCGGTCGCCCTGTCCGTGAGCGGCCTGCCCGAGGGGGCGGAAGCCGCGTTCGCGCCCGCTTCCGTCACGCCGACGACCGGGGGGGCGACCAGCGCGCTCACGGTGACGACCGAGGCCGAGGCGGTGGAAGCGACCGCCCGGCGGGGGCGCGTCACGCCGACCGGTAGCTACACCCTGACCGTCACCGGGACCGGCGGGGGCGTCACGCGGCAGGCGCAGGTGACGCTCGTGGTCGAGGCGGGGGTCGGCGTGACGGTGAACCCGCCGACCGCGACCGTCCCGATCAACGGCCAGCAGGCGTTCACGGCGACGGTGGTCGGGACGGCGAACACGGCGGTGACGTGGTCCGTCCAGTCCGGCGGCAGCGCGGGCGGCACCGTCTCCGCCGCGGGCGTCTACACCGCGCCGGGCACCCCCGGAACGGACACCGTCGTCGCCACCAGCGTCGCGGACCCGACGCGACAGGGGACCGCCACGGTCACCGTCCAGTCGGGCAACCTCGTGGGCGAGATCCGGTAAGGAGGAAGCGCGATGAAGCACCGCAGCAGTACACGCCGGTCATTCCTTCTGGCCGCGCTCTGCGTCTTGTGCGGCCTGCCCTGGCTTGTCGCCGGTTGCGGCGGCAGCGGCGGCAACGGCGGCGGCGGGGACCGCGACGGCGGGACCGGGCGGCTTACCCTGACGGTACAATGGCCGGAGCCGTCGCGGCTGATACCCGCGGCGTCCACCAGCATCCGGGCGACGCTGACCCGGGGCGGGGCGACCGTGGACACGCGGACGCTCCAGCGGCCCGCCGCGCCCCCGTGGACCACGGACGTAACGTTCACGAACCTCGCGCCGGGCGACCTGGTCCTGTCCGCGTCCGCGTTCCCGAACGCGGACGCGACGGGGACGGCGCAGGCGAGCGGCGCGGCCCCGGCCGCGATCGTCGCCGGGCAGACGACCACCGTCAGGGTCACGATGGCGAGCACCATCGCGCGGATCGCGGTATCGCCCGCCAACCCGTCCGTCCCCGTCGGCGGCCAGCAGGCATACACCGCCACGGCGTACGACGCGGCGGACGCGGTGGTCCTCGTCTCCCCGGCCACCCTCTCCTGGCAGTCGGGCGGCACCGGCATCGCCACCGTGGACGCCGCGACGGGGGTCGCGACCGGCGTCGCCCCCGGGTCGGCGCAGATCATCGCCGCGGAGTCCGAGTCGGGCAAGAGCGGCGCGGCGGCCATCACCGTGACGTCGGGCCAGCAGGGGGACTTCGCCCCGCACCCGACCGCGGCGGCCGTGGCGGCGGGCGCGCAGTACCTGTACCTCGTGGAGCAGGGCGACGCCCACCTCGGCGGCACCTACCGGGGCGGCATCCAGCGGTTCCGCGTCAACGCCGACGGGACGCTCAGTTTGCTCTCGCCGCCGGTCACGGGCGGCGGCCTCGACCGGCCGCACCAGATCGTCGCGCACCCGTCGCAGCCGTTCGTCTACGTGGCGGACAACACGCGGCTGTACCAGTACCGCGTCAACGCCGACGGGACGCTCGCGCCCCTGTCCCCGGCGAACGCGACCGTCTCGCGCGGCACGCCCATCGCGATGGGGATCTCGCCGGACGGCGCGTGGGTGGCGACGCACAGCAAGGCGGCCGCGATCGCGGACTCGCCGGTGGACCTGTTCCGCGTGGAGGCGGACGGGACGCT
>DATLHN010000825.1:0-4522 GCA_035539875.1 Armatimonadaceae bacterium | reverse complement strand
CGAGGCGGTGCCGACGGCGAACATCCCCAGAAGCACGAGCGAAAGCGCGGAAACGGCGGCGAGCGGCGGCGTGTGAGCGGGCTGCGACGCCCGGCGGTGTTTTCTCCTCATCCCGCCCCGCATTCTACCGGACCGGGAGGGGAAACGGCAATCATCCGGCGTGGCACGGCCCGTCATCCTACTTGTACGCGGTGAGCGGCAGTTTCGACGCGCCCATCAGGTATTTGTCGACGCCGTGGGCGGCCTCGCGGCCCTCGGCGATGGCCCAGACGATCAGGCTCTGGCCGCGGTGCGAGTCGCCCGCCGCGAACACTCCGGGGACGCTGGTCTGGTAGTCCTGCCCGGTCGCGACGCTGCCCCGGTCGGTGTAGGCGACGCCCAGTTTGTCGAGCAGGTCGCCCTTCTGAGGTCCCTCGTAGCCGATGGCTATCAGCACCAGGTCCGCGTCGAACTCCACGTCGCCGTCGGGCAGCGCCACGATGCCGCGCCGCCCGGCGACGCTCCCCTCGCCGGGCGCGACCCGGACGCCGTGCAGCTTCGTGACCCTGCCGCCCTCGCCGGAGAAGTGCGTGGTGTGCAGCCCCCACTCGCGCACGCCGCCCTCCTCGTGCGCCGGGGCGGTGCGCAGGATGTTGGCGGGCTGCGGCCACCAGGGGTTCAGCTCGGGCTTGTCCTTCGGCGGCTCCGGGTGGATCTGGAACTGCGTGACCGAGGCCGCCCCCTGCCGGATCGCGGTGCCGAAGCAGTCCGCGCCGGTGTCGCCGCCGCCGATGATGACCACGTGCTTCCCCGCGGCGTCGAGTTCCGGCGTCTCCTCTGCGGGGGCATCCCCCTGGCAGAGTCGGTTCTGGCGGGTCAGGTAGTCCATCGCGAAGTGGACGCCTTCCAACTCGCGCCCGGGAAGGTGGATGTCGCGCGGGTGCAGCGCGCCCACGGTCAGCACGACCGCGTCGAACGAGCGGCGCAGATCCTCCACGGTAACGTCCACGCCGACGTTGACCCCGGTGCGGAAGACGATCCCCTCCTCGGCCAGCTGCGAGAGGCGGCGGTCGAGATAGGTTTCCTTGCTCATCTTGAAGTCCGGGATGCCGTAGCGCATCAGGCCGCCCGCCCGGTCGTCCCGCTCGAACACGGTGACGTAGTGCCCGGCGCGGTTGAGTTGCTGCGCGCAGGCGAGTCCCGCCGGGCCGCTGCCGATCACCGCCACGCGCTTGCCGGTGCGCTCCGCGGGCGGCTCGGCGACGATCCACCCCTCCTCGAAGCCGCGGTCGATGATCGCCATCTCGACGGACTTGATGGTCACCGGGTCGTCGTTGATGTTGAGGACGCACGCCTCCTCGCAGGGCGCGGGGCAGAGCTTGCCCGTGAACTCGGGGAAGTTGTTGGTGGCGAGCAGGGCATCGAGCGCCTCCTTCCACCGCCCGCGGTAGACGAGGTCGTTCCAGTCCGGGATCAGGTTGCCGAGCGGGCATCCGGAGTGGCAGAAGGGGATGCCGCAGTCCATGCAGCGGGACGCCTGCGCCTTGAGCTTCCCCTCGGCGACCGGCAGGTAGACCTCGCCCCAGTCCCGCACGCGCTCCGCGACCGGACGCCGCTTCGGCCCCTCGCGCTCCAGCGTAATGAATGCCCGACTATCGCCCATAAACCCTATCCGGCTCCTTCAAGTGATGACTCCGTCAGTTCGACCCGGTGCCCTTCCGGGTCGGTCAGCACCGCGCGCCGCCCCCAGGGCGACGGCTTCGGCAAGGAAACGACGCTCCCGCCCGCCTCCACCAGCCGCGCCACGGCGGCGTCTACGCTTTCCGACACGGTGAAACCAACGCGCGTTCCCGCCGTCGGCGTCCCGCCCGCGAGCGGGTAGATCTCGAATACCAGCCCGCCGACCTCCGCCGCGCGGCTGTCGAGATTCAGGCGGGGTGGAGTCAATTCGCCCCGTCGGCGGGCGGAAACAGGTCGTCTACCGGCATGCGCCAGCCCGGCACGGCGGGTTCGGCGTCCGCTTCCTCTCCCGGTCCGAAAACGGCGGCGGGGCTTTGCGCGCCGCTCCCCGCGGCGTACTTGCGGACGATGGCCTCCACGCCTTGCAGGTCCACGTCCCAGACGACCTGCGTTCCCGCGGCGAAGTAGTCAGCGCGCTTCGCTTCCATCTTCTCCTCGGCGTCCGGGCCATAGTCGCCCTCGCTCCGGACTTCGGCGGCGAACTGTGGAGCGCCTTCCAGAAACCGCATACCTGTAACCGGCCCGGTATGATAGGCGGCATCAGGACTGAACGACTCCCGGTTCGGCAGATGAACGCGAAAACCGGCATTGTCGGTTACGGCATACCCGTTGCGAGTTTGGCGGGCGTAGATGCGTAAGCTGGAATATATCTCCCCAGCCGCGTACATCGGCAGAAAACCCGTCGGCATGAAGTGAACGATCTCCCCATTGACGAGCTCGGCCTTGCCGGGAACGCGGTACAGGTCCTGGATGGTGCTGCGCTGCTTCAGGACGCTCATCGCGACGGTTCCTCCCCTGCCCCCATTGTATCCGCCGGGGAAGCACTCGTCCGCGCGAGCGCGAGCAGGAAGCAGACGAACGATGCCACGGACGCCGCGGTGCGGACGATGCTGAAGTTGTGCCAGCGGTCGCGGGCCGCCGCCCAGTCGGCGGGCGGGGCGGCCGGGTCCCACTTCAGGATGGCCATGTTCAGCGGCAGGTTCCCGGCCATCGTCACGACAAACGCGCCGAGCAGCAGGACCAGAAATCCCGCCAGGGCGAGGCGGTACGCAGACCCGCCGCCGCGGCGCAGTCGCCACGCGGCGATGCCCCCGGCGATCAGCCCGATCATGATCGGCGCGGGCGCGACCGGAGGGATGTCCGCCGCCTTGATGAGGCCCTGCATCACCCGCACGTACTCCGGCGCGGCGAGCCCGGCCAGCACGCGGTCGATGATGCCGATGAACGTCACCATGAGGCCCGCGAACAGGCCGGTACCGAACGCCGCCCAGAGCAGCGGCCCGCGTGCCCGCCGCGCCCCCACAGCAGTCTCCACTACCACTCCCCCTCGGGGGTGCAGACCAGTACGATCTTGCCCCCTACGCCGCCCGCCTCCAGCATCGCGTTCGCCTGCGCCGCTTCGGTCAGCGGCAGTTTTGCGGCGATGCGCGGCTTGATCTTGCCCTCCCGGAGCAGGTCGAAGAGCACGGGCAAGTCCTCGTGGAACGGCCGCTTGTCCTTGCGGTAGAGGGCGGTCACGCCGTAGAACGTCACCTTGCGGCCCGCCGGGAACACCTTGTGCAGGGCGTAGGAGAGCATGCCCTTGAAGACGTCCGTGTTGTCCGCGTGGCCGTCCTTCACCGACGTTGTGAAGCCGTACAGCACGGTGTGGCCGCCGTGCTTCGTCAGGTCGAAGCAGCGGTTCACGTGCGAGCCGCCCAGGCCGTCGAGCGCGGCGTCCACGCCCTCGCCGCCGGGGGTGCGGGCGCGCACCTCCTCGACGTAGTCGCCGCCGTTCTTCGTGTAGTCGATGGGGACGCCCCCCAGCGCCTCGACGACGCCGAACTTCGACGGCGAGCACAGCCCGTACGTCGTCACGCCCGCCAGTCGCCCCAGCTCCAGAAGCGCCTGGCCGACGCCGCCGCTCGCGCCGTTGGCGAAGACGGTCTGACCCGCCTCCACCTGCGCCTCGCGGTGCAGCAGTTGGTACGCGGTGGCGTAGTTCAGCACCAGGCAGACCGCCTCGGCCGGGTCCAGACCGTCCGGCACCGCCACGAGGTCGTCGGGCGCGAGGTACACGTACTCGGCGTAGCCACCCGTCACCGTCAGCGACGCCACCCGCTGCCCGACCGTCCACCCGCCCGTCACCCCGTCCCCGAGCGCGTCGATCACGCCCACGACGTCGTAGCCGGGCGCGAAGGGGATCTTCGGGGCGTAGGGGTAGTAGCCGTAGCGCATGACGACGTCGGTGAAGCCGACGCCGGTGCAGAGGACCCGCACCCGAACCTCGTTCGGCCCGGGCTCGCGCAGCGGGTTCTCGGCAACCTGGAGGACTTCCGGACCGCCCTTGCGCGTGATGACGACGCTCTGGTAATTCATGGGCTTACCTGACTGCCGCGGGAACCACCGCCAGAGCTACGAACAGGCTTCCCGAAGTCTTCCGCTGCATGACTGCTTCCTCCGTTCCGTCGATGCGCCGGAGAGAGAGGCCGCCTCCCCGGCGGCTCCTACGCCTTGATCGCGAGTTCGAGGCGGCCGGTGCCGTTCAGAGTGCCCGCGGCGGGCGACGCGCCCGCCGCGCGCCGGGCGAGGAGTTCCTTGTACTCCCGGCTGATCACCTTGACGAACTTCTCCTGCGCGGCGTCCCAGTCGGCGAGCAGCGCCTTCGCCCGCCCGCTGTCGCTGTACTTGACGTGCCGCTCCAGAAGGAACTTCAGCGAGGCGACGTCGGACTCCTCGCACAGGCACTCGCGCAGCAGGCTCGGGTCTTCCGTCACCCGCTCGGCGAGGCGGCCGTCCTCGTCGTAGACGTACGCGACGCCGC
>DATLHN010000824.1:0-7471 GCA_035539875.1 Armatimonadaceae bacterium | reverse complement strand
GGCGCTCCTGGGGACGTCGCTCGTGTCGCTGGGGTTCTTCGACACCTACCCGCAGGACGACGCCAGTCCCGAGGTCTCCTTCAACGGGCAGTGGGGCAACTACCCGTTCTTCCCGAGCGGCACGGTGATCGCGGGCGACCGTAACAACGGCCTGTTCGTCTTCGCGGCGGCAGTCCCGGAGCCGTCCACGCTCGCGCTCGCGGCCCTCGGCGGCGCCGTAGCGGTGCTGGGCGGCACCATGCGCCGATGGGGTCGCTCCTGACCGTCCCGTCCGCCGACGCTCGCGTTTTTCCCGGCCCGCCGCCTCTCACCGGAAACCGTCCGCTCCGAAAACGCGTCTGTAAAGGCGGGAGCGGACCTATAGCATGACAATTCGCCCGCGGCGGCGCGCCGCCGCGTTCACTCTGATCGAGCTTCTCGTGGTCATCGCCATCGTCGCGGTGCTCGCCGCGATACTTTTTCCCGTGTTCGCCCAGGCCAGGGAGAAAGCGCGGCAGGCTTCCTGCCAGAGCAACATGAAACAGATCGGCATCGCGTTTGCGATGTACGCGCAGGACTGGGACGAGTGCCTTCCCGACCGCCGCGACCTCAAGGCGTCGCTCGCGGGGGGGTACCGTCCGTGGTCCTCCTGGCCGACGTCCGACCCGCGCGCCGGATGGGCAGCGCTCGTCCTGGACCCCTACGTGAAGAGCGCGGGAATATGGTCGTGCCCGTCCGTGGAGGGCTCGGCGATGGGGGATGCCGTGCAGGTGGCGCAGGCGGCCCAGGTCGCGCCCGCTCCCCCGACTGCCGCTCCGACGACGCGCTACTGGCTCTGGCGGTTCGACCGGCCCGACGCTCCGGTGCCACTCGACAACCTCTGGGGCAAGACGGACGAGGAGGCGGTGCGCGAACTGCGCGCGGCGAACAATCCGCAGGCGGGCACGCCCGAGGGCGTCGCGGACGTCGAACTGGGCGTGGACCCCTACTTCCCCGCGACGATCCCCACGGTCGAGCCGCAGCTAAGGGGCAAGGCGGTCCACATGGGCGGTCGGAACCGCCTGTTCCTCGACGGCCACGTGAAGTGGCTGCGCGACGCCCGCACGCAGTAGTTCGGAAGGGCGCGCTTACAGCCCCAGCGCGTCGGCGTTCGCCTGGAGGTCGGCGAGGACAACGGCGATCAGCGCGTCCTGCTCGACCCCGAGTTCCGCCGCGCCCTGGACGATGTCGTCCCGGTTGACGCCGCGGGCGAAGCCCTTGTCCTTCAGCTTCTTCTTCACCGACGACACGTCCACGTCGGCGATCTTCTTCGACGGGCGAACGTAGGCGACGGCGGACAGGAAGCCGCACAGCTCGTCCACGGCAAACAGCGTCTTCGCCAGGGGCGTTTCGCGCGAAACGCCCGTCTCGTTCGCGTGGCCGAGAATCGCGGTCACGACCTCCTCCGGGTAGCCCTCGGCGCGCAGGACCTCCGCGCCCTTTACGGGGTGGTCGGGGACGGTCTGGTGCCGCTCGTAGTCGAAGTCGTGGAGGAGGCCGGTGACGCCCCACAACTCCTCGTCCTCGCCCGCGCGGCGGGCCGCGCCGCGCAGGGCGGTTTCCACGGCGAGCATGTGGCGGCGGAGCGAGTCGGACTCGGTCCACTGCGTCATCAGGCGGAAGGCGTCTTCACGCGTCTTTGTCATGTCCTGTAAGATACCGCGTGATCGCCGGTATTTGCCCGGCGACGGACGCCCAGGCGGGCGCCGCGTTCGGGCGCGAGAAGTCGGGGGCGAAGCCGAGCCGGAGGTAAAGCCGCAGCGCCGGGAGGCGGCCCGTGGAGGTGACGAGGAAGGCGTTGCGGTGTCCGAGCGCCGCCAGCCTGCGCAGCGCGGCAGTGGTCATCGCCGCGCCGAGGCCGCGGCCCTGGAACTCGGGGTGCGTCGCCACCCAGTGGATGCGGCCCCAGCCCGCGCGGTCCTCGTGCCGCTCCTCGCCGTACCAGGCGGCGACGGTCGCCACCGGTCGGCCCGTCGCCTCCTCCACCACGAAGAGGATGCGCTGGCGCGCAGCCGCCGGGTCATACCCGAACTGGCCCGCGTAGAGGTCGTCCCGGACGATGAAGAAATGCTCGCTCGCGCGGATCAGTCCGGTCCACGTCGGCTCGTCGCCGTCGGCGAAGGGGCGGAAAGCGAAGCCGGGCGGGAGCGGCGTAACCGGCAGGGCGGCGAGGTCGCGACGCACCATCTCGACGGTCAGGTTCTCAGGACCGGTCATGTCAGAATTGGGACTCCCGGCACGCGGGAGCGGGTTCGGACGCTCATGCGGCCACCTGTCGGATGACGCTCTCCAGCTTCTTCTCCCGCTGCGCCAGGAAGGTCGCGTTCTTTCGCTCGATGGGAGTAAGCTCCGACTCGCTGAACCCCGGGGCTTCTTCGTACCAGGGCAGGCTCTTGAAGTAGGACTGGAGCCACTGGTCCTTGAAGGCATAGCCGCGCCGCGCATAGATCTCATTACGCAGCTTCCGGACGTCCTCGGCGTAGAGACCGGCGATGAACCTATCGTCCACGACCACCCGGGAGAGTGACTCGTGCATCTGTGACTCGCGCTTCAGGATCAGAGCGACGTTGCGCTCCTCGGTCGGCGAGAGGAGTA
The DNA here is from genome assembly GCA_035539875.1 of Armatimonadaceae bacterium. Taxonomy (GTDB): domain Bacteria; phylum Armatimonadota; class Armatimonadia; order Armatimonadales; family Armatimonadaceae; genus CALEKU01. The sequence continues at coordinate 4,858 of DATLHN010000824.1, read as the reverse complement.
TCTTCGTATTGTCGTTATCGGGCCGCTGGCGATACCAGGGCTGACCGTAGAAATGCCTCTGGAGCCACCACGCCTGGAAGGTGTAGCCGTGGCGCGCGTAGACCTCGTTGCGCAGCAGCCGCAGCTCGTGCAGCGTGACACCCTTCAGCATCGCCGGCCTCAGCGGCTGGTCGCGGAAGGCGGCCATGTCCCCCGGCGAGACGGCGAGGCCCCGCTGCTTCTTCCACGCCTGCCGCATCGTCTCCAGGTTCGCGCGCTCGACGGCCGAGAGCCGCTTCGCGTTGTACTGTGGGTCGGGCTTGTACCAGTAGCGCTGGTCGTAGAACGCCTGGATGAACGGCTGCTCGGGGAACGTCCTGCCGTGGATGGCCTCGACCTCCGCCATCATGATGATCCACTCGACTCCCGTGTGGGTGCCGAGCATCTGCGGAGTGATTCGCTTCGTGCGGTAGAACTTCAGGTCGCCCGGCTCGATGTTCTTATGCTGGGTGTGTTCCGCCGCCTTGATGCGGTCCATGTTCTCGCGCTCGACGGGGTTCAGTATCTCGACGCGGTATTTCGGGTCGGGCTTGTACCACGGGCGCGATTCCAGGTAGTCCTGGATGACGCGCTCGTCGAACACGCGCCCGTGCTTGCCGAAAATGATTCCGCGCAGCCACTTCAGCTTCGTGGGGGTGAGCTTGCGAAGCTCGGCCGGGTCCGCCCGCTGCTTTTCGAAGGGGAACGTCTCCCAGCGGGCGACGGCGGAGTAGGCGGCGCTGAGGTCTTGTCGCGGCGACGCCGCCCGCGCCCCGGGCGGTGAGTGTAGCAAGAGGAACGACGCGAGGATAGCGGTGGCAAAGTAAAGGCGTCGCAGCATGGCATCTGCCTCCCGCCTGAGCGTTCGCCGGGCCTTTCGGAAACTCCTGCGGGGTTTTTCGCGCCGGGCTGCCTTACTTCGGCTTCTGGAATCGCTCGGGCGGCGCGTTGCCGTACTCGTCGTCCGACCACGTTATCTCCTCCGGCGGCACGATGACGACTTTTCCGTCCCGGTACACGGCGATAGGGTTGCCCGCCAGCTTGTGGTCGCGCAGGGCTTCGCGCACGGCAAGCCGGAACCGGCGCGTCAACTCCGCCGGGTCAGTGAAGACCGAATACCGCTCCCCGTTTTCAGGCTTCATCTGTCGGTGCCTGTTTGATTGTAGCCCACGTTTGCGCGTCGTAGACTGCCGTTTCCCGACCCGGGCCGCCCGCGGCTACTATCTGCGGACCCTGCTCCTCAGCATTCTGGTAAACGAGCCACGAGTCTGCCAACGGCAGGTAGGTTTCCGTGAGGTTCTTCAGGCCCGCCGCGTAGCGACGTCGGATCGTCTCCTCGGGAATGTGATGCCCGCCGCGCCGTACACGTGCCGCGACGCGCAGGATCGACGTTTCGGCGCTCGGGACCCAGACGAAGATGAGGCGGAAGGACCACCCTTTTGCCCGCAGCCTGCGTATGCGGGCGGCTAACGAGCGGTTGGAGAGGGTGGTTTCGAGGGCGAAACTGGTGTTCGCAGCGGAAAGCTCCTCGACCCGTGCCAGCAGCAGACGCCCCGCCTCCAGATCGCGATTTCCCGAGAAATGGTCCGGGAGTGTTTTGGCGATCTCGTCCGCATTGACGAAGGGCATCGCCTCCGGCAACGCGAGGCGGGCAAGTGTAGACTTGCCCGCCCCGTTGGGACCGCCGATAACCACGATCTGGGGCGTGGCACTCTCCGGCATATCGCCCGCTTCTCGCCTATGCGGCCTTGCGGCGCGAGGCGGCACGCGGGGTTGTCGATGCCGCCGCTTCCTCCTCGGGTTCGCCCTCTCCCGCGACCGCCTCGGTGTAGCCGCACTCCTTGTTGGCGCACTTGATGCCGGTGACGCGCCCCTTGTACGCCTTCTCGTGCAGCAAGCCGCCGCAGTTCGGGCACGGCCGGTCGGTGATCGGCTTGCCGGAGAGCGAGAACTTGCAGTCCGGGTAGCGGTTGCACGGGTAGAAGACGCCCATGCGCGAGCGGCGCTCTACCAACTCGCCCTTCCCGCACTCGGGGCAGGGGACGCCGATCGACTTCGGCGCTTCCTTGTGAATGTACTTGCACTCCGGGTATCCGGGGCAGGCGAGGAACTTGCCGAAGCGGCCCGTCTTCTCCACCAGGTTGCGCCCGCAGTTCGGGCAGGTGATCTCGGAGACGACGGCCGGGGGGGCTTCCGCCACCGTGCCGTCCGCGTTCACCGCCGCGGCTCCGTTCGCGCCCTGCTTGTTCGGGTCCAGAATGTACTTGCATTCGGGATATCGCGGGCAGCCGTAGAACTTGCCGAACCGCCCGAAGCGCTCGACCAGGTTCGCCTCGCCGCACTGCGGACAAAGGATGTCGGTCTCCTTGACGAACTTCTCCATCGCGGAATCGGCCTTGGTGAGCGTCTCCGCGAACGGGCCGTAGAAGTCGCGCAGGAGCGCGACCCAGTCCTGCTTGCCCTCCTCGACGGCGTCCAGACGTCCCTCCATGCCCGCCGTGAAGCCGATGTCGAGAATCTCGGGGAAGTGCTTCACGAGCAGGTCGGTCACGGCGAAGCCCAGCTCCGTCGGGACGAACTTCTTCTCCTGAAGCTCGACGTAGCCGCGGTCCTGGATGGTCGAGATGATCGACGCGTAGGTGGACGGCCGACCGATGCCCTGCTCCTCCAGCGACTTCACCAGCGTCGCCTCCGTGAAGCGGGGAGGCGGCTCGGTGAAGTGCTGCTTCGGGATGAGCTTGATCAGGTCCAGCGGCTGCGCGTCGGAGAGCGGCGGAAGCGGTGGCTTCTCGTCGTCGTCCACCTGGTTCGGGTTGTCCTTGCCCTCGGTGTAGACGCGCAGGAAGCCGTCGAAGCGGATGGTGGAACCCGTAGCGCGGAACATGCAGTTGGCCGCGGAGATGTCGGCTGTGACGACGTCCATTACGGCGGGCGTCATCTGGGACGCCACGAACCGCAGCCAGATCAGGCGGTACAGCTTGAACTGATCCGGCGACAGGCGCGCCCGGATGCTCTCCGGCTCGCGGAACACGGACGTCGGGCGGATCGCCTCGTGGGCGTCCTGCGCCGAGCCCTTCGTCTTGTAGGCGTTGAACTTCTCGGGCGCGTACTCCTTGCCGTACGTGCTCAGGATGTACTGGCGCGTCTCCGCCTGCGCCTCCCCCGCGACGCGGGTCGAGTCGGTGCGCATGTAGGTGATGAGACCCACGGTGCCGCCGTCCGAGCCGAGGTCGATCCCTTCGTAAAGCTGCTGCGCCACGGTCATCGTCCGCCGGGAGGAGAAGCCGAGCTTGCGCGCGGCCTCCTGCTGGATCGTGGACGTGATGAACGGGGCCGTGGGGCGGCGCTGGCGCTCGCTCTTCTTGACCTTGGCGACGCGCCACTCCGCGCCGTCTAGCTGGCGCAGGACGGCGTCCGCCTGCTCCTGGTTCTTCAGCTCGGCCTTCTTGCCCTCGACCTGCACGAGGCCCGCGTCGAAGGGCATGGGTTTGGTGGTGCGCGGCGTCAAGTTCGCCGTGATGCTCCAGTACTCCTCGGGGACGAACGCCTGGATGTCGCGCTCGCGGTCGCAGACGAGGCGGACGGCGACGGACTGGACGCGCCCGGCGGACGTGCCCTTCTTGACCTTCTTCCAGAGGAGCGGGCTGATCTTGTAGCCGACGAGGCGGTCGAGCGCGCGGCGCGCCTGCTGTGCGTCCACCCGGTCCATGTTAATGGTGCGCGGGTGCCGGAGCGCGTCCTCGACCGCCGTGCGGGTAATCTCGTTGAACTGGATGCGCTTGATCCGCTCGGCCTTGAGCTTGAGCGCCTGGGCGATGTGCCACGCGATCGCCTCGCCCTCGCGGTCCGGGTCGGAGGCGAGGTAGACCGTGTCCGTCCCCTTCGCCGCCTCGGACAGGCGCTTGAGCACGTCCTTCCGGTCCTTGAGCGGCTCGTACGTCAGGGAGAAGTCTTGCTCGACGTCCACGCCGATCTTGTTCGCGGGCAGGTCGCGCACGTGCCCCATGGACGCCTCGACGACGTAATCCTTGCCCAGGAACCCCTTCAGGGTCTTGGTCTTTGCGGGCGACTCCACGATTATCAGCGACTTGGGCATATCTTCTACTATCTTCGACGGAACGACCGCCGCGGTTCAGAAAGATTTAAAAGAACGGGGCCGTGGGGGCGCCGGGTTCCCGCCCCGACCGAGCGGCTCCTCCGGACGGCACTATCCGGAGCCGTGACGGGGGGGATTGTACCGCAAAGCGTCTCCGCCCGCAAAAGGAAGACACCTGCGTGGGGGCGCGGTTCCCGGGGTCGGTCGATCGCCACCTGCGTGCGCCTGTCCATCTTTATAGAGCGGAATACGGGTATTTTGCGTTTTTTGGCCGCGAGGGGTTCAAACCGGCGATCTGCCGGTATACTCAGTTCATTAAGACGAGACTTCCACCGCTTCGGGATGAGGACGCAGAACAGGCGACTTCTCCCGGGGCGGCTTTTTTTGTCCGGCCGTGAACGGATCGCTCTGGCACGCCACCCCGCTGCACTACCTCCCGCACCTGGCCACGACTGGGGCTCTACTCAGTCAGACTCGCCTGGCGGAGGAAGGGATGCCGGTGCGGCCGCGGCCCACCGCCGCGCCGCGCGTGCGTAAACTCGGCCTCGCCGGGTACGTACACCTCTCCTTCGTACCGACCACGCCGCTTCTCGCGGACAAGCGGGCGCGCGGCTGGCCGCACGCGCTGCTGGAGTTCCCCGGCGACCTCCTCTGGCAGCCCGGCGTCGCCCTGCTCCGCTACAACACCAAGGCGTGGCGGCACCGGGACGACTTCGCGCCCGTGACGGGCGAGGCGGAGAAGCG
>DATLHN010000823.1:0-1569 GCA_035539875.1 Armatimonadaceae bacterium | reverse complement strand
GCTGAACGGGTAAAGAAATAACTGGTATCGAGGTAGTCACGCGCTGTAAATGGCGACATGGATTGTCGCGAAAGGAACGACGATGAACTCCTGCACGCTCTCTCGACATACCCCGTCTCCGCGCGGCAAGCGGACCGGAGCATTCACCCTCATTGAGTTGCTCGTGGTGATCGCCATCATAGCGATCCTCGCCGCGATCCTGTTCCCGGTCTTCGCCCAGGCACGGGAGAAGGCACGGCAGACCTCCTGCCTCTCCAACGAGAAGCAGATGGGCCTCGGCGTCCTCCAGTACGTCCAGGACTACGACGAGATGTTCCCCAAGGCGCAGAGCAAGGACCAGTACAACAACGGCTGGGCGAACTCCTGGGCGATCGTTACCCAGCCCTACGTCAAGAGTTACGCGGTCTTCCGCTGCCCGAGCGACCCGGACACCGAACTGGTCAACTCCACCTGGAACTGGGCGGGCGTGGGCATCTCCTACACCGTCAACATGGATTCGAACTACGTCGGCTCGACGTGGATCCGCTACGGTCCCTTCGGGATGGGCTCCGGCGCGCCGGGCGACTTCTGGGTCTACGACTCGCTCTCTCTGGCGGACATCAACCGCGCCGCGGACAGCATCATGATCGCGGAGCGGCACAACGGGGACCTGCGAACCCTCAACGCGCCCTGTAACTGCACCAACTACCACTCCGGCTTCAACCGGCTGAGCTGGGCTCCCGCGCTGAGCGGCGCGTCCGCCAAGATCCCGAACGGCACGCTGCCCACCACCGCGGCCTACCCGAACGGCCCGAACGGGGCGGTCTCGGGGCGGCACGGCGAGATGGCGAACTTCATCTTCACCGACGGCCACGTCAAGGCGATGAAGCCCGCCGCGACGAACCCGGACCCGGTGAACCGCCCGCTCGACAACATGTGGGACGCGACGCGCCGCTGATCGGCGCGGCGGGCGGTAACGCATGAAGGATACGGCGGCGGCGGGGGCAATGACCGCCCCCGCCGCCGTAAACATCCGGCGGAAAGGAACGTGATGATGAGTCGTTGGTGGGAAAAGCGGCGGAGCGCCGCGCTCGGGACTGCCCTTCTCTTCAGCCTGACCGGGCTGTCACTGCTGGCGGGCGGGTGCAAGGGCACCGAATCCCAGATGTCCAAGGACGAAGAAGAGAACTTCAAGGGCGGGCCGATGCCCGCCGGGTTCCTGGAACAGCAGCAGGGCGGGGCCAACCGCGCTCCGGGGGCGCCCCCCGGAGCGCCCGCCGTGCCGAGCGCGCCCGCGGCTAAGACGCCCGCGAAGTGAGTGACCCTGAGCGAGAAGGTCGGCAGCGGCGCTGGCTGCTGCTTCGGTACGACGTCGAATCGCGCGACGCCGACGCGATGGATGGGTTCCTGAAGCGGCTGGCGTCCGCGCACCGCGCACACGACTTGCCGGTCACGCTATTCTGCACCGGCGGCGCGCTGGAAGCCCGCGAGGGCGCCTTCCGGACCTTCCGGGAGGAGACGGCGGGCGACGCGCGCTTCGAGATTGGCGACCACAGCTACTCGCATATTGGGGTCGGCTACGAGTCGGGG
>DATLHN010000822.1:0-2057 GCA_035539875.1 Armatimonadaceae bacterium | reverse complement strand
CTGGACGACGCGGTCGCGCCCGGTGACGCAGCGCGCGATGCGGATGCAGGCCGCGAGCGCCTCGCCGCCGGTCTTGAGGAAGCGCGCCTGCTCCGCGCCGGGGATGCGCTCGATCAGCATCTCGGCGACCTCGCCCTCCAGCGGGTGCGGGTGCCCGAAGACGACCCCCGTCTCCAACTGCGCGCGCACCGCCGCGTCCACCTCGGGGAAGGCGTAGCCGAGCGTTACCGGCCCCAGGCCGTTGCGGAAGTCGATGAACTCGCGCCCGTCGGCGTCCCAGACGCGGCACCCGCGGCCCCGCACGATCGCCCCCGGCTCGTCCGGGAACAGGCGCGGCTTCTTCGAGCAGGTGCTGCTCCCCCAGGGGATCGCCCGCTCCATGCTCTCCGCGATCTCCCACGAACCGGGTCCGTCGATCTCTTTCACAGCAGCAGTCCCGCCTTCTTCAGATTGCCGTCGGTAATGGCGTCGCGCTCCTCCGGGGTGAGCCGCGCCGCGTCCAGCTTCATCCGCAGCGCCGCGGGGGTCAGGATCGGGGCGTGACTGCCCGCCAGCAGGCGCGCCGCCCCGAACTCGTCCAGGAACCGCCGGATCGGGTCCACGTACTCGAGGTGCGACGTCTCGATAAACAGCCGGGGCGTACCGTCGCCGCCCTCGGCCGCCTCCCGCGCGAGCGCGTTCGCCGCGCCCCATCGCACGCCCGCCGCGACCACCGTTGTCTCCGGGCAGGCGCGCGCGAGGGTCAGGATCGCGCGGGGGTCCGCGTCCGGCACGCGGGCGAGCGGGTGCGCCCCGCGCGCGTCCTGCATCTGCGCCTGCACGATCACGGCCAGACCTGCCGCGCCCGCGCGCCGGGTCAGGTCGCGCGCCGCTTCGGCGTCGGGCGCGCAGCCTTGGTAGCCCGGAAGAAGCCGCACGGCGCGGATCGCGGCCCCGCCGGGGAGCGCGGGTACGCCCTCCTCCAGCGCCCGCTCCCAGCCCGGCAGCGCGGGGTTGAGGACCGGCACGAGGCGAAAGAACGCCGGCCCCGCGAGCCGCTCCGCCCATGCGGCGTTGGCAGGCATCGGGTCGGCGGCGAACAGGGCGTCCAGGGGCGAGACGAACGCGCCTCTGGTGACGCCCCAGCGGCGCAGCCGCGCCTCCAGCGTCCCGGGCGACCGGGCGTCGTCGAGGCGGCGGAATGGCCACGCCCCGACGAACGCGCTAACGTCCCACATCAGGCGTCCCCCCCTTCCGCTTCCCAGCCGAGCATACGGGCGGCGTTCCCGCCGAGGATCAGGCCGCGCTGGGCGTCCGTCAGGTCCGCGCCCGCGACCTTGGCGAGCTGTATGGCGAAGTCGCGCCCTGGCGCGTCCGAGCCGAACAGGATGCGCTCCGCGCCCAGGCAGTCCACAGCATAGTCGAGCAGCCCGGACTCGGGGTCGCTGCCGGAGGTGTCCAGGAGGACGTTAGGGTAGGGGGCGATGTCCTGCACGCCCCGCTCGCCGACCCCGTACAGGTGCGCCATCTGAATGATCGCGCCGGGGTGACGCGCCGCCAGCCGGGCAACGTCGGCGGCGTCGGACTCGTCGGGGAGGTTGCCGGGCGTCTTGTAGAAGGCGTGCTGGAGCACCGGGACGCCGAGCCGCTCGGCGGCGTCAAGGATCGGGTCCACGGACGGGTCGGACGCCTTGCGCGCGATCCACAGCTTGATGCCGACCATCGGGCCGTCTTCGACGCAGCGGCGTATCTCGTCCAGGGCGGCGTCCGCGTGTTCCGGCGTGACGTAGCACAGGCCGAACACGAAGCCGGGGAAGCGGTCCATCGCCTCCAGCACGTGGTCGTTGGCCGCGCGCATCTCGTCGGGGGTGGGGTAGGCGATGTACCCGGTGTCGCCGAGCGAGGAGACCAGCATGCGGTCGATCCCCGCTTCGCGCGCCGTCGTCACCAGGTCCGCGTCGGCGTCGTCCGTACGCCACGGGGCGAACGATCGACCTATGTGAACGTGGGCATCTACGATCATGGCTATTCCGGTGGGTAATCCGCGGCGCGCGATGTCGAGGGCTATAGAGAACCTG
>DATLHN010000821.1:0-8470 GCA_035539875.1 Armatimonadaceae bacterium | reverse complement strand
GCCAGCGGGTCGTCCCAGTGGGCGTCCGCGCCGAGCTGGAGGACCAGCGCCTCGGGACGGAACCGGGTAAGCACGGGCAGTACGGCGGCGTCGAACGCCTCGTGCCAGACGTCGTCGCGCGTGTAGGGGAAGAAGGGGACGTTGAGCGCGGTGCCCTGCGCGTCCGGCCCGCCGACCTCCTCTGCTTCCCCGGTCCCGGGGAAGAGGAAGCGTCCGCTCTCGTGCAGCGAGACGGTCAGCACGCGCGGGTCGTCCCAGAAGCACGCCTGCACCCCGTCGCCGTGGTGGACGTCGATGTCGACGTAGGCGACCCGCGCATAGCCCGCGGCCAGGAAGGCGTTCGCGGCGAGGGCGAGGTCGTTGAACGTGCAGAAGCCGCTCGCGCGGTCCGGGTGCGCGTGGTGCAGTCCCCCGGCGACGTTGAACGCGATCTCGTAGTCGCCCGCGATCAGCAGGTTCGCCGCGTCGCGCGAGCCGCCCGCGTACAGCGCCGCGCTCTCGTAGATGCCGGGAAACGCCGGGGTGTCGCCCGGCCCGAGGCCATAGCGCTGCAGTTCGCCGGCGCGCGCCTCGCCCCGTCCCGCGCGGCGGACGGCGTCGAGGTACCCGGGCGTGTGCACTGCGGCGAGCGCCTCGTCCGGCGCGGGCGTCGGCGTGAGATCGTCCACCGGGCCGCCCGGGGAGAACGCCCCGTAGGCGTCGAGCAGGCGGTGGACCATCTGGAGTCGCCGCTGCTGGAGGGGGTGTTTGTCGCCGAGGCGGTAGCTCAGGAACTCGTCGGTGTAGAGGAAGGCGGTCTTGCGCGGCATGACGGGGTTATTGTACCCCCGCCCGGCCTCCGACCGCTCATTCCCCCGGCGCGGAGCGCGCTTCGAGCAGGCCGCGCCAGGCGGAGCGGCCGAAGAAGAAGCACAGGCCCCCGGTGAGGGTGAGGACGGCCAGCGCGGGGATGGGGCCGAGGGCGCGCTTGGCCCCGGCGGTAAGGAGGAACGCCAGCAGCAGGTAGGCAACCGCCGAGAGCGCGTCCACGTACCAGGAACGGGGCGGGCGGCGCGAATTCGTCTTCTGCTGCGAAGAGGCCATGCGTTATTGTACCGCCCCGATAATCCCCTACGGCTCCAGTTCGCGGATCGCCTTGCCCAGGCCGCCCCGGCAGCCCGCGTAGAGGTCGCCCTCGAAGAACAGGTCGGCGTGCGCGCGGTGCGTGATCTGCTCGCACGACTCGGCGGCGTAGTGGAACTGAACCGCCCAGCGGCGCGACGGCGAGCTGTTCGGCGGGGTGCCGTGGTGCAGCAGCGAGGAGAAGAGCATCGCCCCGCCCGGCGGCAGCGGAACGACGACGTCGCGCTCCACCTGCACCCGCTCGTCGGCGATCTGGCAGTCGCGGGCGTGGACGTGGGGCGTCGGACCGGCGGCGTGCGTCCCCGGCACCGCGTGCATGCAGCCGTTCTCCGGCGTCGCCGGGTCGAGCGCGATCCAGATGCCGATCACCTTCTCGGGCGGCGACCAGCCGAAGTAGGCGGCGTCCTGGTGCCAGGGCTTCTCCGAGCCGATGTGCGGCGGCTTCAGCAGCGCCATGTCCTGGATCAGGTTCGCGGGCTCGCCGAGCAGCTTCCGGAGCAGTGCATCTACGACCGGGTGGCCGACCGCGATCCGCTGGATCCGCGGCTCGTGCTCCACGAAGAGCCATATCTTGCGGGTCGCCGCCGCCCGCTCCGCCTGCGTCATCATAGCCCAGCGGTCGCGGTACTCGTACTCCGGCTGTAGGATGCCGTCGTAACCGGGCACCCGGGCGTTCAGGATGTCATCCAGTCCCCGCTTTGCCTCCTCCACCTCGTCGGGCGTGAGGACGTTCGCCACGGCCAGGAAGCCGTCGCGCCGGTACGCCTCCAGAGCGGCGTCGTCCACCGCGTCCGGGTGGGCGAGCGGCGTCACGATCCGGTCGTAGCGGTACAGGTCGTGCGAGTCGAGCAGGCTGCGCTGCTTCATCGTGGCGGGGGTGGCGGCGGCGGTCGTCATCTTCGGCGGTCCTTTACGCGCGGGCGTCGTTATGGTATTGAGGGTAGCCGGAAACCGCCGGGCCGACAATGGCCGCGCGCCGCGCCCGTTTGCACTTATGGCGCATCCGGTAGTATCTTCAGGCCATGGCAGACGAAGCCGAACCTTTCGAAACGCGCATCGAGCGCTTGACGCTGACCGGCGCGCCCACGCTCTACCGGTGCGAGCCGCTCTGGAACTGGTCGCCGCGGCCGTTGCCCGACTACGACCTCTGGTGCGTGGTGGAGGGCGAGGGGGAGATGCGGCTGGCGGGGAAGCGCTACCCCCTGCGCGCGGGCTCGGCGTTCGTGCTGTGGCCGGGGGCGACGCCGCGCGCGACGCACGACCCGCACCGCCCCCTGCGCGTCTTCTTCTGCCACTTCGACCTGCCCGGGGCCAGCGCTTCCGACCGCGCGCCGGGCGACGACCTGCCCGCGCCGGGCCACCTCCTGCCGGACACGACCTACCTGCTGACGCTCGCCCGCCGGTGCGCGGACAGCCACGCGCGCGGGGACGCGTTCGGCGACGCGCAGGCGCGCCTGCTCCTGCGCGCGATCCTGCTCCACCTCTGGGAGGTATCCCGCGCGCCCACGCCGCCCCCGCGCGATCCCCGAATCGACGCCGTCGCCCGCGCCATCCGCGACGACCCCGCGCGCGACTGGCCGGTCGCGGAGCAGGCGGCGCGGGCGGGCCTCTCCCGGGCGCAGTACACGCGCCGCTTCCTCGCCGCCACCGGCCTGTCGCCCGCCCGCTACGTGATCGAGGCCCGCCTGGAGCGCGCGGCGAGCCTCGTGCGCGAGACGGAGATGACCCTCACCCAGATCGCCGAATCGCTGGGCTACCGCGACCTGTACTTCTTCTCGCGCCAGTTCAAGCGCCACCGCGGCGTCACTCCCAGCAGCCTGCGCCCGCCGCGCGGCCACGGCCCGCACGGTTGAACCCCTCCCGAAAAAAACTGCCAACACTCGCTTGACAATAATACCCACAGGGGGTATATATTCCTCGTGAATACCGAATAGGGGTATATGAACGCAGAGGAAAGGAAGGCGCGGCATGAGAGGGCACATTTCACGAACGGCGATCGGGCTGATGGCGACGGCGGCTGCCGTGACGGCCGCGACGTCCGTGGCGGGCTGCAGGAGCGAGCGGCTCGCGGGCCGTGATGAGAGCGGAAAGACGGAGACACACGCCGCCGCGCCGACCCTGGCCGTCGCCGCGCACGCCGCGGGGCACGGGAGAGAAGAGGAGAGGGTCGCGGAGGGCGGGCTCGCCGTCACGCAGGGAGGATTCACCCTCTGGCCCGACGCACCGCGGGTCCGGGAAGCGGGCGTGGAGCGGCGCTTCACGTTCCGAATCCTGGGCGAGGATGGTAAGCCGGTCCGGGAGTTCACACCGCAGCACGAGCACCCTCTGCACCTGGTGGTCGTGCGCACCGACCTGAAGCACTTCCAGCACCTGCACCCCCAGGTGGACGCGGACGGCGTCTGGTCCGTCCCGCTGCGGCTGCCCGAGGCGGGCACGTACCGCCTGATGGCGGACTTCGTCTCGCGCGACTCGGCCCGGGTGCTGGGCACCAACCTTATGGCGGGCGGCGACTTCGACCCCGAGACGCTGCCGGAGTCGGCGGACCGCGCCGAGACGGACGGCTACGCCATCGCCCTGGAGCGCCCGGCGGATCTGCGGCCCGGTCAGACCGCGCCGCTGCGCTTCAGGGTGACCCGCTCGGGAGAAACGGGGGAGTCTGCGCGGCCGGTGGTCCTCACGCCGGTCATGGGCGCGAGGGGGCACCTGGTCGCACTGCGGGAGGGGGATCTCGCGTATCTGCACGCCCACCCCGGGGAGGCCGCGGGACCTGCGGACATGTGCTTCGACCTGGCAATGCCCGGCCCGGGCCGCTACCGCCTGTTCCTGCAGTTCGGAGAGGGAGGCGCGGTCCACACCGCCGCGTTCACGCTGGCGGTAGAGCCCGCGGGTTCGAACGCCGCTGGGGATGTTGAGGACCGCGGACACGACGTCGGGTCACACGCACACCACCATTCCCACTGAGGGAGATTAACACGCGGCCCAGAATAAGGGGCCGTCGAGCGAGAGGAGAGAGAAGTCCATGAGTAACACGACCACGTTCCGCGCGCCGGACATCCACTGCGGCGGCTGCGCGAACGCGATCCAGCGCGCCTTGAACGCGCGGGAGGGCGTCGAGAGCGTCGCCGTCGACGTGGCGGGCAAGGCGGTGACGGTGCGGTACGCGGAGGGAAAGGTCACCCCGGGCGACATCCGGGCCGCCCTCGGCCGCGCCGGTTTCCCGGCGAGCGACGCCTCCGAATCCGCGTCTGGCGGCGCAAACTGCCACGCCTCGTAGCGCCGCACGCAGCAGCGAACAGGACAAACGAAACGGCCCGGGCGGAATTCCGCCCCGGGCCGTTAGCCGTCAACGCTAGCCGGCACCGCGGCTGCCTGTTAACGGTCGCGGGAGACGACGTAGCGGGCGAGCCGCTCCATGGTCTCGCGCCACGGGCTCGCAGGGAAACAGGCGAGCGCGGCGACGGCGCGCTCGGCGCGCTCGCCCGCGACCCGGTACGCCTCCTCGAAGCCGCCGAGGCGCGCCAGCGTCCCCGTGACGCTCGCGACGTCGGCGTCCGACAGCGCGGTCTGCGACAGGGTCGCTTCCAGCTGCGCCCGGGTCGCGGCGTCCGCCACCGCGAGCCCGTGGATGAGCGGCAGGGTGACGCGCCCGTCGCGCAGGTCGGTGCCCAGCGACTTGCCCGTCTTCTTCGGGTCGCCCAGAAAGTCCAGGAGGTCGTCCGCAATCTGGAACGCCGTTCCGAGGTCGTTGCCGTAGGCCCGGAGCGCGTCCCGCTCCTCCAGCGTCGCGCCGCCGAGCATTCCGCCCGTCTCGCAGCACCCGGCGAGGAAGCGCGACGTCTTGCGCTCGATGACGTCCTCGTAGGTGGCCATCGGGATCGAGCGGTCGTGCGCGACCGCCGCCTGTAGCACTTCGCCCTCCGCCATCGTCACCGTCACGTCCGAGAATACGCGCACGATGTGCAGGTTGTCGTCGTTGTAGGCGAGCAGTGAGATGGATTTGGCGAGCAGGTAATCCCCGGTCAGGATGGTGATCGCGTTGCCGTAGACAGAGTTCGCCGTGGAGCGCCCGCGCCGCTCGGGGGCCGCGTCCACGACGTCGTCGTGCATCAGGGTCGCCATGTGGATCAGCTCGGCGGCGGCGGCGGCAGTGACCACGCGCTCGGCGGGGTACTCCCCGCGCCCGACCACGCGCGCGGAGAGCAGGGCCAGGGCGGGCCGAAGGCGCTTGCCCCCGGCCAGCAGCGTGTGCCCGGAGATCTCGCGCACCGCGCCGATCTCGGAGCGGGTCTCGTCCAGAAGCTTCTGCTCGACGCGCGCCAGGTCTCCCTCGATGGCGGCGAGCAGGGACGGCCCTGCGGCGGCGGCTTCCTCGGGGGCGGGGCGGGGGGCAGTGACGACGGTGGACATGGCGGCGCGGCCCTCTTACCTCTCGGCCTTCCCCGTGGGAGCGGCTTCGGCGGCGGCGGTCTTGACGCCGCGGTGGATGGCGACGGTCCCGAAGACGAGGTCGGTGACGCGGACGTCGGCCAGGCCCGCGCGGTTCATCATCTCGGCGAGCGCCTCGCGCGAGTGGAACGCGGCCACGGACGACGGCAGGTACTCGTAGGCGGAGCGGCGGCCCGAGACCAGACCCCCGAGCAGGGGCAGGACGCGGAACGAGTAGAAGCGGTAGAGCGCGGCGAACGTCCGGTTGGTCGGCTGGTTGAACTCCAGCAGGACGACGCGCCCGCCCGGCTTCGCGACCCGCGCCATCTCGCGGATGCCCTTCTCGATGTCGGCGACGTTTCGGATGCCGAAGCCGACCGTCACGGCGTCGAACGTGCCGTCGGGGAAGGGAAGCGCCTGCGTGTCCGCGAGCGCGAGGGAGACCTCGTTGAGACCGCGCTGCGCCTTCTTCTGCTCCCCGATCTGGAGCATGGGCCGGGAGAAGTCGGTGCCGACCACGCGCCCGCCGCGGCCTACCCGCCGCGCCAGCTCGAAGGCGAGGTCGCCCGTGCCGGTGCAGACGTCGAGCGCGGCGTCGCCGGGTTTGAGGGCGGCCTGGTCGGCGGCGACGCGCCGCCAGCCGTGGTGCATGCGGGCGGAGAGCAGCGAGTTCAGCAGGTCGTAGCGCGGGGCGATCGCGTCGAACATGTCCCGGACGTACGAGTGCTTCTCGTCCGGCCTGGGAAGTGCGGAGGCCGCGGCGGAAGGGACGGCGGGAACACGGCGGTCCGGCAGGGTGGCGGCCATGAGATGGGCGGCTCTACTCTCTAAAATCTCGGGCGTTTCGAAGGTCGTCGCACTTTGTGCGAGGCTTCACAAGCGTACGGATTATACCACCGGCCGCTTTGCCGCCGCAAACGCCGCCCGCCCCGGAAGGCCCCTCAGCGCGGCGGGCGCAGTCCTACGCGTATCAACTCGTCCACGCTGGTCGTGCCGTTGAGCAGGAGCAGCGTGGCGTAAGCGCCCAGGGAGATCGTGCCGTCATCTTCGGCGGCGTCGGCCAGTGTCTCCGCGTGGCGGCGGCTTCCGCCCAGATAACTCCGGACGGATTCGCCCACTTGCAGCAGCTCGAAAGCGCCAGCGCGGCCCCGATAGCCCGTATTGCCGCACTTCTCGCACCCCTGCGCGAGGTAGAGCGTGACGGCTTCCGCCTCCGGGTCCACGCTCGGAAAGCGCTGCGCGAGCCGATCTACGCCTGCGTCCGCGGGTGTAGTCGTGTACGAGTTGCGGCACTCCAGACAGAGGCGGCGCACGAGCCGCTGCGCGAGCACCCCGTTCAGAACCCGTGCTATCCGTGTCGGGGCGATGCCCCAGTCCGTTATCCGTTCGATAGCCGACACCGCGCCGAAGGGGGCGCGAACCGTCCCGATCACGCGGATACCGTCCTCTACCGCGTCCAGGGCGAGGCCCATCGTCTCCGCGTCGCGTATCTCGCTGAAGGCCAGCACGTCCGGCCGCTGCGCCAGTGCGCCCCGCGCCACGCGCTCCGCCTCTCCCTTGCCCGCATCCGCGGGCGGAATCTGTGTTATGCCGGAGAGCGTCGGGTCGCCGGTCGCGGTCAGGACGACTATCTTAGACTGGACACTGTTGATCTTATGCAGGGTGTTGTAAAGCGTTGTGGTCGTTCCCTGGCCCGCGGCCCCGGCGACCAGAATCAGGCCGGACGGGCGTACGAGCAAATGCTCGTACGCGTCCTGCGTCCCCGGATGGATGCCGAGTTTCGACAGGCCGTACCACCTGTTTTCGTCTTGAATGGCTATCGCTATCGACTCGCCGTAGCGGGAAGGGATCGTGTCTACGCGCAGCCGGTAGTCCGCGCCGTTGTGCTTGATCGGAATATGGCCCGTCTGCGGTGCGGACGCCTCGGCGGGCAGGTCCGCCATCACCTTGTAGCGGTTCAGCAAAGGGCCGTAGACGTGCGGCGGGAGTGGCATCACTTCGCGCAGAATGCCGTCGATGCGGAAGCGGACGCCGACCCCGTGACGTCTGTGTCGCGGTTCGATGTAGAGGTGGGACGCCCCGAGGTCGATGGCGTTAGCCAGCAGGGCGTTCGCGAGCCGCACCAGTGGAGATTCGTCCGCAGCAGGGTACTCGTCGCGCGCCTCCGGTGGGAAGGGAAACTCGCCCATCAACTCCGCGAACATCTCGGAAGCCGTCTTTGCCCCTCCGGGGCGCGGCTCGCCACCTGCTTTCTGCTCAACCCGCAGATACGCCTCTACGGACGCGCGGCGGTAGCGCCAGGCGCGCCGCCAGCCGGACCTCTCGGACACTGCCTCTACCGCACCCTGGCGGCGCAGACGTTCGAGATCGCGCGGCGTAACGCCGAGCCGTGCGGCGGCCTCCGCCCCGCTCAGCAGGTCGTCTTCGTCGGTCGCGACCGCTTCCGGGGTACTGGTGGCGTCGCTCTCTTCTTCGTCGGGCATAGAGTCGTGCCTCCCTCCTCCGCGCGTTCCTTGCTTGTGTTGGTGATGTATTATCGCACGAGGCGGTCACAAAGTTGGGGCGGCGGCGGATCCGCACAGGAAGCGGGCGGGCAAGCGGCGAACGAATGGGGAGCACAGCGATACGCGGCGGGCGACGGCTGCCCGCCGACCGGGAGTGGCCCATGGGGATTATCGAAGGCGTGGCACCCGCGGCGGCGGCGGACGTGCCCTACGTGCCCGACGAGCGGGCGGTGGTCCGCAAAGCGGCCGTGCGGCTGCTGCCGTTTCTCTTCTTCCTTTACATCATCGCGTACCTCGACCGGGTCAACGTCGGCTTCGCAAAGCTGGCGATGAACGACCTGCCCTGGTTCACCGAGGCGGTCTACGGCACCGGCGCGGGCATCTTCTTCTTTGGCTACTTCCTCTTCGAAGTGCCGAGC
>DATLHN010000820.1:0-10425 GCA_035539875.1 Armatimonadaceae bacterium | reverse complement strand
TCCGCGAGGCCGTTCGCGGTCGCGGCAGTCGTCTCGGGACGGCGGGCGTCGGCCCGAGCATCGACCGGGTGCTGTCTCGGTGGTGGCGAAGGAGAGGCGGGCGAGGAGCGTCAGCGACGGGAGAGCGGCGGAGCGAGGCGGCCGTCCGCTTGGATGTGATCTGTTGCCTTACACGTTCATCGGATTTGTCTGTCTGGTTTTGCGACGGACTACCGAATGCAGGATAGCCCGTCCGCGTCCCGTTATCAAGTTCAAACGAGCCGAAAGCGGTCTCCCTTACAGAGCCGAGGAAAAGAATTAAGCGCGGCTCCCCGTACCGCGTCCGCCGAGTACGGATCGCGCCCGGTCGGCGTACAATAGGGCATGACCCGTATCAAGGTGTGCGGTATCACGAACACGGAGGACGCGCGGGCCGCGTGTGACTACGGGGCGGACGCGCTCGGGTTCATCTTCGTTCCCCGGACGCCGCGTTACGTCGGAGGCGACCTGGCGGCGGCGCGGCGACTGATGCACGACGTGCCACCGCTAGTCTGGCGCATCGGCGTTTTCGACACGCCCCCCGCCGACTTTTCCGGGCCGCCCGAACTGCACTGCGTCCAGTACTACCACGGCCCGCCGACGGTGCAGACCGGCACTTTCGCGCCGTACCGCCACACGCCGATACCGATAAAGGCTTTTCGGGTAAAAGACGAGGAGAGCGTCCGGGCTATCGTCGAGGACCGGGACCCCAAGGAGTTGGTTTTGCTCGACGCGTACTCTCCGAACGCTCTCGGCGGGACCGGGCACACGTTCAACTGGGAACTGGCGAAGCAGGTCAAGCGCCTGGGACTGCCAGTCGTGCTCGCGGGCGGCCTGACGCCGGAGAATGTTGCCGAGGCGGTGGCCGCGGTACGGCCGTACATGGTGGACGTTTCCAGCGGCGTCGAGGCGGAGCCCGGCCGCAAGGACCACGAAAAGCTGCGGCGCTTCATCCGCGCGGTGCGCGAGATCGATATAAGCCAGGGTCAGTGACGGCGATGGAGTGGTGGTGGGCGCGACGGGGGGCACCTTCATGGCCCACGGCGGCGACAGGAGGGTTCGATCGGGGTCAGGGCGTGGCGCTGCGAACTCGCCGCCCGTTTGGCTGTACGCCGGGTATGCCCTCGTCCTCGCGGCGGGCGCCGGTTTCGCCACGGGTGGCTGGTTTCGACGGCCGGACGCGCCGTCCATGCTCCGTCTCCGCCTGCTCTCCGTGTCGGAGTGGGGGTTCGGTCGTCAGCAGGGCGTTAAAGTTCCAGTTCCCGGGCCTCCGGGAATCGGCGCACAAGTGGGCGCGGCTCCTTCGGCTGCCGCGCGGCCCGGTGCCGTAGGGGCATTCGCGGCGTACGCGGGCTCTGCACCCGGGCGAGCGTTTCCACCAAATTCGCTCATGGCCCGGTACGGGTTTCCTGGGCCGCCGTTCCCGCCGCGGAGGATGGGCGGCGGCAGTGGGCGCGGCGCGCGGCGCTTTCGCCTCCTCTTCCCGGGGCGAGACGAGGCGGACGACGCCCCTTACGCGCCGGACAGCCGGCTGCGCACGCTGTTTCTGGCTCGCCCCGCCTATTACCGGCTATCGCAGAGTAGCAGCGGCATGGCGAGGACCAGTCCGCCGGCCGGCCGCGGCGGCGGAACCGTGTACCACGAGATTCACTTGCCCCCGGGGGCCTCGGTCAGCGAGGGAGTTCTTGCGCGACTGGCGACCGAGGGCGACGGGTGGAGGATCGGGCCGGTCGTCGTGGTGAGGATCGACGCGGTGGTCGCGGTACCTGAGTAACAACATGGGGGATGGTCGATGCATTTAGAGTTGGCGCTGCTTCCGGAGCGGTTCGCGATCTGTCGCCTGGACCCGACGTCGGAGACGCCCCGGTGGGCTGAGGGTGGGGCGTTCGTCTCGGTGACGCGCACGCCGCGCGAGCTATCCGTCGTCTGCCCGGCGCAGAACGTGCCACCCGGGACTGCCTGTGCGGACGAGGGCTGGCGCTGTTTCCAGGTGGCGGGGCCGCTCGATTTCAGCCAGGTCGGCGTGATCGCTTCCCTGGTCGCCCCGCTCGCGGCCGCCCGGGTGAGCGTCTTCACGATAGCGACGTACGAGACGGACTATCTCCTGGTTCAGGAGACGCACCTGGAAGACGCCATCGACGCGCTGACGGACGCCGGACACCGGCTGTTCAACCCGGAGCGGGACTGACTCGCGGAGCGGGACTGACTCGCGGAGCGGGACCGACCCGATCAGGAGGAGTGCCTTGGACGAAGCGCGGACGGTGCGCGTGAGTAAGTTCCTGTCGAAGCACCTGCGGCACGCGCCACAGGAGATCGGAATAACACTGGCCGAGGGGGGCTGGGTCGAGGTGGACGACCTGCTGGCGGCGTGCGGGCGGCGTGGCATGTCCCTGTCGCGCGCCGAACTGGAACACGTAGTCGCGAGTAACGACAAGCAGCGGTTCTCGTTCGACGAGACGGGGGCGCGCATCCGGGCGAACCAGGGGCACAGCGTGGACGTAGACCTTCGACTGGAAGCGGTGACGCCGCCCGACGAACTCTTTCACGGGACCGGACACCAGACCGCGGACGCCATCGCGCGCGAGGGGCTGCGCGCGATGCGCCGCCACCACGTCCACCTGTCGCGCGACGTGGAGACGGCGCGGCGCGTGGGGGCGCGGCACGGGCGTCCCGTGATCTTTGCCGTCGATTCAAAGGCGATGGCGGAGGCGGGCCACCTCTTCTACGTGTCGGACAACGGCGTCTGGCTCACCGACGCCGTCCCGCCCACGTTCCTGCGCCGGACGTGAATCCACTGGGAGACTCCGCGATCACGGGGCTTTGCGCTTCAGGCTGCGGGCCATCGCGCGGAAGGCGGGCAGGTAGGTTTCGCTCCGCGCGCTCCCGACCAACCCCTGCATCAGTACGTAGCCCTCGCCCTCAAACAGGATGACCTGGTAGACGGCCAGCGGCGTGCCGGAGGTCTTGTCCTTCGCGGTCGCGACGGACTCGTAGCCGTCGAGTCCGTCTATCCGCACCGGCGCGCTGCTCGTCACGACCAGATCGATTATCTGAGCCGTCTGTTTCAACCGCTGCTCGGCAAACTGCGCCCGGTCGCCGATGAGCGCCTTGCCGATCGAGGGTGCGAGGACGAAGAGTGGGTCTTCCGCCGCCTTCGCGGGAAGGGAGCCGTCCTTGGTGTAGATCAGGGCACGGCCTGGCCCCGCCGTCCGTTTCAAGCCGCCGCCCGCGGTCAACGTGTACGGCACGCCCGCCCCGGGCGCGGGCGCGGTCCCGCCAGCCCTCTTCGCGCTCAGGACGGTCGCTTTAAGCGACGCCGCGAGCGCCTTCGTCCGATCCACGGGAAACGAGGCCATCACCATAAACGTCTGGGTGGCGTCGCCGAACGCGAGAATCCATTTGGCGTACGTGGTCCCGTAGCCGGTCTGGGTCACGTCGAGCAACAGCCCGGGCAGCCCGTCCACGGTCACCTTCTCCCGGGCGCGCAGGGTCATCCCGCGCGACTTCAGCGTCTCGGCGTCGAACCCCTTGGTCACCTCCGCGTACGGACCGGGGATGCGGGTGAGCATGACCGATGCGCCACTCGCCTCCTGCTCCCAGCCGTCGAACTGCTTCGATGAGGTGAACCCCGCGGGCCGCGCGATCCGCAGGCTCGCGCCCGGGAAGGCGAAAGTCTTCGCGCCGCCGGGAGGGTCAGCAACCTTCTGGAGCAGGGGAACCGCCTGACCCGCAGGGGCGATGGCAAGCAGACATGCCCACGAAGCGATGAACGTAGCGACGCGCCACGGGTAGCGGTAGTTCATGAAGGGTTCCTCGCCGCCACAGTTTCCCCCGACGCCGCCCCTCCTAAACCGGTGGGCGGGTGCGCGCCGGTCCGCGCGGACAGGTCCTTTGATGTGCTGTATAACAGGGGAGTAATCTACCGCTTTGCCGACGCCGCTCTGCCCGGCGTCCGCCCGACAGGAAAGCCTGAGGAATGGCCACTTTCACCTCGACCGCCGATGCGCTGGGGCATTTCGGCATCTTCGGCGGGCGCTACGTGCCCGAAACGCTGATCCCCGCCCTCGACGAGCTTGCGGAGCATTACGAGGCTGCCCGGAAGGATCCGGCGTTTCGGGAGGAGTTCGAGTCGCTTCTCCGGGACTACGTCGGTCGGCCGACGCCGCTGACGTTCGCCGGGAACATGACCGAGGAACTCGGCGGCGCGCGCGTCTACCTGAAGCGCGAGGACCTCTGTCACACCGGCGCGCACAAGATCAACAACACCATCGGGCAGATCCTGCTCGCGCGGCGCATGGGCAAGCCGCGCATCATCGCGGAGACCGGCGCGGGTCAGCACGGGGTCGCCACGGCCACGGTGTGCGCGAAGTTCGGCTTCCAGTGCGTCGTCTACATGGGCTCGGAGGACGTGAAGCGGCAGGCGCTCAACGTCTTCCGGATGCGGATCATGGGCGCGGAGGTTCGGCCCGTGGAGAGCGGCACGAAGACCCTGAAGGACGCGACCAACGAGGCGATGCGCGACTGGGTGACCAACGTCCGCGACACGCACTACATCATCGGCTCGGTGGTCGGCCCGCACCCGTTCCCGACCATGGTGCGCGACTTCCAGAGCGTGATCGGGACGGAGGCGCGCGAGCAGGTCCAGGCGCGCGAGGGCAAACTGCCGGACGCCGTGATCGCGTGCGTCGGCGGCGGCTCGAACGCGATGGGCATCTTCTACCCGTTCGCGGGCGACGAGGGCGTGCGCCTGATCGGCGTCGAGGCCGCGGGGGACGGCGTGGACTCCGGGCGGCACGCGGCGACACTTACCGCCGGCCGGCCCGGC
The DNA here is from genome assembly GCA_035539875.1 of Armatimonadaceae bacterium. GTDB lineage: Bacteria > Armatimonadota > Armatimonadia > Armatimonadales > Armatimonadaceae > CALEKU01. The sequence goes on along the minus strand of DATLHN010000820.1, from coordinate 5,582 downwards.
GTCCTCCACGGGTCGCAGACGTACCTGCTCCAGGACGCGCACGGGCAGATCGCGGAGGCGCACTCGGTCTCCGCGGGCCTCGACTACCCCGGCGTCGGTCCGGAGCACTCGTCGTTCAAGGACCGGGGGCGCGCCGAGTACGTGAGCGTCACGGACGCCGAGGCGCTGGACGCCTTCACCTGGGTGGCCCGCTCCGAGGGGATCATCCCGGCGCTGGAGACCGCGCACGCGTTCGCCCACCTCCGCAAGGTCGCGCCGACGATGCGGAAGGACCAGGTGATCGTCGTCAGCCTCTCCGGGCGCGGCGACAAGGACGTTGACGCGGTCAGCAGGCGTCTCGGCATGCTGGGCGAATAGGGCGGGGGAGCCGTCGCGATGCCGATCGTCCGCCCGGAGGGGGTGCGGGTCCTGGTCCACCTGTTGTGGCCGGTGGCGGACCCTGACGCCGTGCCGCTGACGGCGGAGGCGATCGAGCGCATGGTCACCTACGCCACGCGCTACGCCGAGACGCTGAACGTCGGGGTACTGGCCGTCGGCGGGACGTCCGATCATCTGCACTTGCTGATCGACCTCGCGCCGGAACTGTCGCTGGAGAGGACCGTCCGGGACCTGATGGCCCCCACGCAGCGGTTCCTGCGCGACGTTATGGGCTTCGCGGGGTTCGCGTGGGACGCCTCCGGTTACGCCGCCGCGGGCGTGTCGCCGAGCGAGCGCGAGCGGGTGGTGGCTTACGTCCGCGACCAGAGGGCGCTCCACGCCGGGGGCGACCTCGATCCGGACCTCGAACTGACCGGGCCGCCGTCGCACCCGGAATCCTCCGGCGACGAGGACGGCGTGCCCGACTGGCTCCGCGGCATTCTCAACAAAGAGGGCGAGAGCGAGCCATGAGGATTCGGTTCTGGCTGTTTGTTTCCTGCGCGGCGGCGCACTTCGCGCTCTACGTCGCCCTGGACTGGTGGGTAGCGTCGGGCGGCGGCCCGGACGCCGCCTTTTACGCGGCCAGGCTGCTCGGTGCGCCCCTCACCCGGCCAGTGAGCGACCTCCTGGAGCAAAGCTGGATGCCGCTCTACAACAGCCTGCTCTGGGGCTTCGGACTGGAACGCGGCGCAGCCCTGTGGCGGCACCGGCGGGGCTCGTCCCGGGCGTCCGGATAGCCGTATTTTTTGCCAGTCGTGGCGACATCTGTCACTTTATCCCGTATTATGAAAGGTGCATTCCGTGTGCGGTCGCGTGGGCGAGCGCGGGCGGGGCGTGTGTGACTGACCTTATCCCATGAACCGATTTGAATCGACTTTCGCACGCCTGCGCGAGCGCAACGAGAAAGCCCTGGTCGCCTTCGTGACCGCGGGCGACCCGCTCCCCGGTGACACCGCCGCCGTCCTGACGACGCTTGCGGACGCCGGGGCGGACGTGCTGGAAGTGGGCGTCCCCTTCTCCGACCCGCTGGCGGACGGGCCGACGATCCAGGCGTCGTCCCAGCGCGCCCTCGACGCCGGGATGACCCCGCCGAAGGTTCTGGAGGCCGTGCGCGCCTTTCGCGCCGGGAACCGGGCCACGCCGCTGGTGTTGATGGGGGCGTGGAACCCCGTTCTCCAGTACGGGCCGGAGCGGTTCGTCCGGGACGCCGCCGAGGCGGGCGTGGACGGGACGATCATAACGGACCTGACGCCCGAGGAGGCGGGGGAGTGGAAGCGGCTGTGCGAGACCGGCGGCCTGTCCACCGTCTTCCTGCTCGCCCCGACCTCGACCGTCGCGCGCATGGCGCTGGTCGGGAAGATGGCGAGCGGGTTTATCTACTGCGTTTCGCGGACCGGCGTCACCGGCACGCGCGAAGACGTGCCGGTGGACCTGCCGCCGCTGATCGAGTCCATCCGCGAGCGCTCCGGCGGCACGCCCGTCTGCGTCGGTTTCGGCATCTCCCGACCGGAGCACGTACGTGCCATTTCGCGGTATGCCGACGGCGTGGTCGTGGGAAGCGCGCTGGTGGAACTGCTCCACCGGGAGCGCGACAATCCGCGACTCTCCGAGGTCGCCGCGGAGTTCATCTCCACACTGAAAGCGGGGACGACATGACCGCAGAAGAGTTCGCCCGGTTCATCGACCACACGCTCCTGAAGCCGGACTCTACCCGGCGGGATGCCCGGCGCATCTGCGAGGAGGCGCGCGACGCCCGGTTCGCGTCGGCGTGCATCCTGCCGTCCTGGGTCGCCGACGGGGCCGACATCCTGGAAGGGAGCGGCGTCGCCGTCTGCACGGTCGTCGGGTTTCCGCACGGGAACGCGCCCGCGCAGGCGAAGCAGGTGGAGACCGCCACCGCGATGGCGGACGGGGCCACCGAGATCGACCTGGTGATGAACGTCTCCGCACTCAAGTCCGGCTCCGACCTGCTCGCCTTCGAGGACATCGAGACGGTGGTCGAGACGGCGCACCTGGGCGGCGCGATCGTCAAGGTCATCATCGAGTGCGCCCTGCTGACCGACGACGAGAAGCGGCGGGCGGCGCGCATGTGCGTCGAGGCCGGGGCGGACTTCGTCAAGACGTCCACCGGGTTCGCGACGCCGCCCGCCGGGGTCGCGGTGGGCGCGACGGTCGAGGACGTGCGGCTGCTGCGCGCGGCGGTCGGCGACGAGGCGCTGGTGAAGGCCGCGGGCGGCATCCGCACCGTCGCGGACGCGCTGGCGATGATCGAGGCGGGGGCGAACCGCCTCGGGACGAGCGCAGGCGCCGATCTCGTGCGGGGCTTCGTCGAGGGGGACTATACCTCCCGCACCGCGGGCTACTGAGGGAGCGACAGCCTCCCGGTTTCGAAACATCGGTCGATTGAAGGATAGAAGGAGTGTACTGTTGATGCCAAGGCGCACTCGCGTCCGACGCAATACCTTTGCCGCGTCCGCGCTCGGGATATCTCTACTCTTGCCGGCTGCCATGCCGGTCCACGCCCAGGATCCGCCGGCGCCACAGCCGCCCGCGCCGCGACAGCCCCGCCGGCAGCCGCCGACGCCTGCTCCGACGCCTGCCCCGACTCCGGGACAGCCGCCGGCGGGCACACCGGGGGCGGGCCAGCGGCCGCCGGGAGCGCCCGGCGCGGCGGCGCAGAAGCCGCGCCCCTACGCCGAGGTCATCACCAAGGAGGCGAAGACCGACGACGGCCTGATCAAGACCCACCGGATCGACGACAAGGTGTTCTTCGAGATCCCGAAGGACCTGCTCGGCAAGGACATCCTCTGGCTGACGACCTTCTCGCGTATCCAGACCGGCTACCTGCCCTTCCAGATCGAGGTGCAGGACCGCGTGATCCACTGGGAGAAGCGCGAAGACCGAATCCTGATGCGCTCTCCGGACTTCCAGATGCGCAGCAAGGAGGGCAGCGGCACCGCGAAGGCGGTGGAGATGCTCAGCCTGACGCCGATCCTGGCAGTCTTTAACGTCGCGGCGTACGGCCCGAACGACTCGATCGTCATCGACGTCACGAGCATCTTCACGCAGGATCAGGCGGAGTTCTCGGCACGGCGGCAACTTGGCGCGCAGCGCATCGACCCCAACCGGACGTTCGTCGAGCGGGTGAAGTCGTTCCCGGAGAACGTCGAGGTGCGCGTCCTCGGAACGTACGTCGCCGCGCCCGCGCCGCCGACGGCGGGGCTTCCCTTCCCGGGACCGGGCGGCGGCGGGCCGCGCCGGGACCGCGGCACCGACGCGGTGACGGTGGAACTTGCCCACAGCCTCGTCCTTCTTCCCGCGAAGCCGATGAAGCCGCGGCTGGAAGATTCGCGGGTAGGCTTCTTCAGCACGGGCTTCTGGGAGTTCGGGGACGACGATAACCGGGTCCAGGAGGTCAGCTATATCAACCGCTGGCGTCTGGAGAAGAAAGACCCGCAGGCGGCGTTGTCGGAACCGGTCAAGCCGATCACGTACTACATCGGCCCCGAAGTGCCGGTGAAGTGGCGCCAGTACATCAAGCAGGGCGTCGAGGACTGGAATCCGGCGTTCGAGAAGATCGGGTTCAAGAACGCGGTCGTCTGTCTGGACGCCCCCGCCGACGACCCGGACTGGGACCCGGACGACAAGCGGTTCACGGTCATCCGCTGGATCCCGTCCACCGTCGAGAACGCGTACGGCCCCTCGGTCGTTGATCCGCGCACCGGCGAGATCCTGAACGGCGGTCCCAAGTTCTTCCACAACGTCCTGAAGCTCTCGGAGGCGTGGTACTTCGTACAGGCGTCGCCGAATGACAAGCGCGCCCAGAAGCTGCCTCTGCCCGAGGACCTGACGGGCGAACTGCTTCGCTACGTCGTGGCGCACGAGATCGGCCATACGCTCGGCTTTCCGCACAACATGAAGGCGTCGTCGGCGTTCACCGTGAAGCAGCTTCGCGACCCGGCGTTTACGAACCAGTGGGGCACCGAGGCGTCGATCATGGACTACGGGCGCTTCAACTACGTCGCCCAGCCGGGCGACAACGCGCGCCTGATCCCGAAACTCGGTCCGTACGACTTCTTCGCGGTGGAGTGGGGGTACAAGCCGATCCCCGTACTGACGCCGGAGGCGGAAAAGCCGGTCCTGGACCAGCTCGCCGCCAAGCAGGCGACGGACCCGACCCTGCGCTTCGGGAACGCCAGCCCCGGGGAGGACCCGGGGCGGCAGACGGAAGACCTCGGCTCGGACCCGGTCGCGGCGACCGAGCTCGGACTGAAGAATCTAGACCGGGTCCTTGACTACCTGGTCACCGCCACCAGCAAGCCCGGCGAAGACTACGACATGCTGGAGGAGATGTACGGCCAGGTCGTCGGACAGCGCCAGCGCGAGCTGACGCACGTGGCCGCGGTGGTGGGCGGGGTCACCGAGACCAACTACCACTACCAGCGTGGCGGTACCCAGAACTACACCCCGGTGCCCGCCCCACGGCAAAAGGCCGCGGTCGCCTTCCTGAACCGGCACGCGTTCCGGACGCCGACGAACCTGCTGCGCCAGGACATACTGGGCAGGCTCCAGGCGTCGGGCGCTCTGGCCACGGTACAGAACAGTCAGGTGTCCGTACTGGCGAACGTCCTCTCCGACTCGCGGCTGGCGCGCATGGTGGAGACCGAGGCGATGTACGCGGGCAAGATGCCGGTCTATACGATCGGCGAGCTGATGACCGACGTCCGCAGGGGAATCTGGAGCGAGCTGTACGCGCCCCAGGTGACTATCGACCCGTTCCGGCGAAACCTCCAGCGCCAGTTCGTCGGCCTGCTCGGCGGGAAGCTGACGACGGCGTCAACCGACGTCCGCCCGCTCTCCCGCAAGGCGCTGATGGACACGAAGGTGGACATCAAGGCCGCGATGGCGAAGGCGAAAGACCCGGCGACGAAGGCGCACCTCGAAGACCTGAATCAGGTACTTCAGCAGACGCTCTTCCCGAAGTAGGCGTCCGGAAGGTCCGCGACGGCGGCCCCGGGGAGGAGCCTTCCTCCCCGGGGCCGTGGCGCTTAGTATCTTTACGTGGCCAACTATAAAGCAAATGCCCTCGTCCTTCGCCGGATTCCCCTCGGCGAAACGGACAAGATCGTGACGGTTTACACGCGCGAGTACGGAAAGCTCTCCGC
>DATLHN010000819.1:0-3430 GCA_035539875.1 Armatimonadaceae bacterium | reverse complement strand
CACGCGGCGAGGTGCCGCCGCACGCGCCAGGCGGCGAGCGGGCCGAGTTCGCCGTCGTCGGCCAGGATCAGGAGGTGTCGAAAGTCTTCACAGCGCATCGCCGGGGGTGTTCCCTTCCGAAAGGATCGTCAGCAGCCGCTTTCGGGCGGTGTGCAGCCGCGAAAGGACGGTGCCGAGGGGAAGTTCGAGGAGGTCCGCGATCTCGCGGCACTTGAGCTCTTCGTAGACCTGGAGGACGAGCGGCGTCCGAAGCTCGTCGGGGAGCGCGTCGAGGGCGCGGCGCACGTCGGGAATGCCTTCCGCGCGCAGCAGGCGCTCCTCGGGCTGGTCCTCGCGGGGCGCGACGGCGGCGAGCAGCGCCCCGCCGTCCTCACCGTCGGTCGAGGACGGAGTTTCCGCCGGGCGGCGGGGCGCGTGGCGGCGCACGACGTTGAGCGTGATGCGGTACAGCCAGGTCGTCACGTCGGAATCGCCGCGGAACGCCGGATACCCCTGGAGTGCGCGCACCCCGACCTCCTGGGTCAGGTCGTCCGCGGCGTCCGCGCTTCCGGCGAGGCGCGCGGCCAGCGCCCACACGCGGGGCCTCTGCGCCTGCCACACCACGTCAAAGGGGGGTTTCGCCGCCCGCGCCCGGCGTCCCCAGTGCAGCCAGTCCGCTGCCTCCCGGGTGACGCCGCCATGGGCCGGTCCGGGTGGTCCGCAGGATTCCTCCGCCTTCAACATGTCACCTTCTCTCCCTCGTCGCCGATTGGGCGTTCGGAAGATTAGATACGGCACGCGGGCCGTTTATTCGCGCCCAGCCTGTTCGGCCGGAGCGCCCCCGTTCCCTCCCTGTTCGGGAGGCGTTACCGCGGCGGCGATGGTACGTAATCCGGTCGGCGCGCGATACCGGTTTTTGTTACGGGCGCGGATAAATGCGGGAAACAGGAAGGCAGTGTCCTTCCGTGCTCGCGCTCACAGAGGGCGCGGGCGCGGGCATCGCCCTTCAGAGAGGATTCGCATGAAAGATATCCCCGTACCGCTCCGACCCGTGGAAACGCCGCGGCGCGCGTTCCTTCGCCGGGGGCTGCTGCTCGGAGTCGCTGCCGGGAGCGCGGGCGCGGTGCTGCCGCTGCTGGTCGGAGGCTGCGGCGGCGGCGGCGGCTCGACCCCGTTTCCGACTCCCACGCCCACGCCGAGCCCGTCGCCGGGCGGGGCGGGCGACTTCGCCTTTGCGGGCGTTTCCGCTCCCGGCAGTGCTTCGTACGCGATCGGAAACAGCGAGGGGGTCGGGACCTTGCCGCTGGCGGTGCGCTCCGCGAGCGGCTTTTCCGCGCCGATCACCTTCTCCGTCGCCTCGATCACGGCGCGAAACGTCCTCAATGATGCGGCGATCGAACCGAGCGCCGTCACGGCGGCCGTCACCCCGGCGTCGCTGCCGACGCTGCCAGTCGGGGATACCCCGATCACGCTGGAGGCACGGGGCCTCGGCTCGCTGCCCCCGGTGACCCGGGTCTCCGTAAACGTCCGCGCGGAGGGCGGCGGCCTGAGCCGCAGCAGCGGCTACCGGTTCTACGTGCCGGGTGTCGCGCTGCCGACCGGTTTCACGGTCACCCTGCGCCCGACGACGGACGCGTACCCCCTGCTCTTTTCGGTCGCCGCCGCCGGAGTCGCGGGCCGCCTGGAGGTGCGCTTCGACGGATTGCCCGCCGGATTCTCCGCCGGTCCCGCGTCGGTCGATGTCACGGGCGTACCGGAGGGCGCGGGCGACCCGCTTTCCAGCGTCACCCTGACGCTGCAGCGCGGCGGCGTGGTCGCGCCCGGCGTCTACCCGGTGCGCCTGGTGGCGACTCTCAACGGGGCCGTGGTGCGGAACGAGTTGGTAAGCCTGACGGTACAGGAGCAGGCCGCGCCGCCGATCCCGCCGCAGCTGACGGTCGAGACCGAGGACGACCTCCGGGTAACGCGCGGCGGCCCGGCGCTTCGGACCCCGGCCCGGCTGACGATCACGCAGAGGAACCTGACGCTGAACCTGCGGGCGAAGACGCTGCCACCCGGCGTGTCGGTTGCCTTCGACGACCCCACCATCGCCCTCGTGGTGGGCCAGCCCCGCGACACTGCGCTGACCATCGCGGCGACGGGCGCGGCGGCGACCGGCCCGCAGCGGTTGGAATTGGAGGCGACCTCCGGGGAACTGATCTACCCGATCCGCCTCACGCTTACCGTGACCTAACTCCGTCCCGGTACGACAGCGTGAGTCATTCGCGGCAGTTAAGACACTTACGGCAATTACGTGCTATACTCGGGACATGACTGTGATCGAACGCGACCCGCCTACCGAGGAGGACGCCGCCCTGGCGAGGGAAGGCAGTCGCGCCCTCGCCCGGCTGCTCCGGGAGGCGGGCGATTCGTCCGCCGGTGCCCGCCTGAGCGTGGGAGCGCCGGGGGGCGATTCGGTAGAGTTATCCGTATCGGAGCGTACCTTACGCCTTCTGCGCGACGTGCTGGAGGAGACCGCGCGCGGCAACGCCGTGGCCGTCGTCTCCGTCGCCGCCGAGTTGACCCCGCGCGAGGCAGCCGAGGCTCTGGGCGTCTCCCGCTCGTTCCTGCTGACGCTCATGGACAGCGGGAAGCTGCCCTACCGGCGCGTCGGCGCGCACCGGCGCATCCGCCTTTCCGACGCGCTGGCGCTGTGGCGCGAGGCGGAGCGGCGCGCCTCCGTGATGGACGCCCTCGCCGGAGAGACCGACGCCCTCGGTCTCTCCGGCGAAGTCTAACGTGGCGGCGCAACCGGCGGTCGTCGCGGTCCTCGACGCCTGCGTGCTGTACCCGCCGTCGCTGCGCGACTTCCTGCTATGGCTGGCCGCCGGTTTCGTCTACGACCTGCGCCTGACCGACGCCATCCACGACGAGTGGGTGCGCAATGCACTGGAGAACCACCCGCACCTGACCGCCGGGCGGCTCGCGCGCACCCGCGCCCTGATGAACGCCCTTTCGCCGGAAACTCTGGTCACGGGCTACGAGGGGCGCATCGACGGCCTCAGGCTGCCGGACCCCGACGACCGGCACGTGCTTGCCGCCGCGATCCACGCCGGGGCGTCGGTCGTCGTCACCTTCAACCTGCGCGACTTTCCGGAGACGGCTCTCGCCGCCTTCGGCATCGCCGCCTGCCATCCGGACGCATTCGTCGTGGGCCTGTTGGACCGCCCGGGTACCGGCAGCCAGGTGGTAGAGATGACTCGCCGTGCGCGGCTGAACCTCAAGAATCCGCCGAAGACGCCGGCGGAGTACCTGGAGATGCTAGACCGGAACCGAATGCCCAAGACCGCCGCACGGCTTGCCAAACACGTCGCGGACCTCTAGCCCGCGCCCACCTCTGCACGTCGTCGCCCCTTGCGTCGGAGGAGTTGCCCCGTCGGCGGTGGTATTACACGCCATATGAGTACGCAAC
>DATLHN010000818.1:0-4908 GCA_035539875.1 Armatimonadaceae bacterium | reverse complement strand
AGACGTGCCCGCACTCGTGCAGCAGGACGAGCGCCGTTAGTCCGGCGGCGTGCCCCCACCCCCAGAGGAACCGGCCGAGCACGAGGAACAGCAGCAGCGTGCCGACCGTGACCGCGGCGGGCGGTATCCGGCCGGTACTTCCCCGCCGCCCGGCGGCGGCGCTCCACGCGCCTCCGACCCGGCGCGCGGTCTCCTCGGCCTCGCGGCGGCGGCGCGCCTCCTCGGCTTCGGTGATCGGCGTTACCGGCGGACGCCGCGGCGGCAGTACGATCGGCGGCGGCGGCGGCGGGCCGGGTTCCTCGTTCTCGTTCATGTCGTCACGGGGGTGGCACGGCGGCGCGCGCCGGGTCGGCGGCGAGGGTCCGGGAGAGCCACGCGGGCTCCGCCGCGTCCCGGTCCTTCTCGACCACGACCGTCGTCCCGGCCGGCCCGGTCAGCAGCCAGACCCGGTCCGCCGTGCGCAGCATCAGCCAGAAGCCGTGCCCGAACGTGCCCGCGGTGCTGTACCCGCGGTCCAGCGTGGCCTGGGGGATTCGGCTCATCTCGATGCCGCCGCCCCGGTCCTCCACCCACACCTGGGCGACGCCCGCCGCCGGGTCGGCCCCGGCGTACTCGTGCCCCCCGCCCGCGTGGCTGACGGCGTTCATGGTCGCCTCCCCCACCGCGGTGATGAGGTCCTGCTCGCGCTCCCGGTCCAGCCCGGCCGCCCGCGCCGCCCGCGTCGCCCGGGCGCGCGCCTCGCGCAGCGAATCGCGCGCCACCCACACCGGCTGCTCGCCCACCGGGGGAAGCCGCGCGGGAAGGCCGGTCGCGTCGAGGCACAGGCGCAGTCGGCCCTCGGTGACGCTCGCCAGCACGTCCCGCAGGAAGCGGCGCTGCTGCCGGGCGCTCTCGGCGGCGGCCTCCGCCCGCTCCGCCTCGGCGACGCGCCGCTCGGTGATGTCGCGCGTGAAGCAGCGGGAGTGGACGAACCGGCCGTCCTGGAAGAGGACGTTGGAGGAGACGAGGACGTGCCGGATCGAGCCGTCCTTGCACCGCATCCGGGCCTCGTAACTGTGCAGCTCCTCGCCCGCCGCGAGGCGGCGGAGGATGTCCGCGATCGCGTCGGCGTCGGCGTGGAACTCCGAGATCGGGCGTCCGACGTACTCCTCGGGGCGGTAGCCCAGCAGCTCCGTCTCGGCGCGGTTCGCCCGCAGGATGATGCCGTCCGCGTCCATGAAGTGCAGGCCGACCGGGCTGTTCTCGAAGAAGTCCTCCAGCTCCGCCTGGCTCTGGAGCAGCTCCCGCTCGGCCCGCTTCCGCGCCGTCGCGTCGCGCACGTGGGCGGCGAAGCACGGCGGGTCGTCCGCGACCGGCACGACGGTCAGCTCGGCCGGGAAGACGGTCCCGTCGCGGCGCAGGGCCGGGACCTCGACCCGGCGGTTCAGGAGGCGCGCCTCGCCCGCCGCGAGGTAGCGGGCGACGCCCGCCCGGTGCGCGGCGCGCAGGTCGGGCGGGATGACGAGTTCGGCCAGGTCCCGCCCGAGCGCCTCGTCGCGCGGGTAGCCGAAGGTGCGCTCCGCCGCCGCGTTCCACTCGACGACCCGGCTCGCGTGGTCGATCACGATCACGGCGTCGAGCGCGGCCCGCAGGATGCCCGCCGCGAGCGCCGGGCTGACGTCCGCCGCCGGAGCGCCGCCGCCGCAAGCCCCCGCGCCAGCGTCGTCGTCGCTCATCGCCCGCCCTCTTCCGCCGCCGCCGAGACGCGGGCCACGAGCAGGCAGACGTCGTCGCGGATGCCGGCGGGGGTGGCGACGCGCTCCACGCCGCGCATGACGCGCGCCGTGACCTCCTCCGGCGGCGCGGGCGGGCCGTCCGTGCTCGCGACGAAGACGTCCGTCACGCCGTCCAGCCCGAGCAGGTCCTTGCGCCCGCGCCGGGCCTCGGTCAGACCGTCCGTGAACAGCGCGAGGACGTCGCCCGGGCGCAGCGCCGCCACCCGCTCCGCGTACTCGGCCCCGACGAACCCGCCGAGCACCGGCCCCGTCGGCCCCAGCTCCTCGACCGCGCCCGAGGCGGCGCGGCGCAGCAGGCCCGGCTCCTGGCCCGCGTTGACGTACGTCAGGGTCCGGCGCTCGGCGTCGAACTCGCCGACGAAAAGGGTCGCGAACCCGTTCAGAAGCCGGTGCTCCGCGAGCATCGCGTTCAATTCCCCGACCGACTGCGCGAGCGGCGTTTCCCGCCGGTAGAGCAGCGCGCGCAGCATGTGCCGCACCGTCGCCACCTGCGCGGCGGCGGCCAACCCCTTACCGCTGAGGTCCGCCACCACCAGCGCCGCGGCGCGTCCGCCGTCCAGCGCGAAGACGTCGTAGAAGTCGCCCCCGATGGTCGCCTCCGACAGCGCGGGCTGGTAGTGGGCGTCCACCTCCAGGCCCGGCACCGAGTCCGGAAGCGTCGGCTGGAGCGCGGCCTGGAGCCGCTCGGCGATGTCGTGCTCGCGGCGGCGCACCCGGGCGTCCTCGCTCGCCTCCCGCGCCAGCGTCGCCACCGCGCGTACGAGGTCCAGCTCGTCCGCGGTCCACTCCCGCGCTCGGCGTGCCATCCCCGCCACCAGCGCCGCCACGGGCGCGCCGCCGTCATCGAACAGGGCCACGCCGAGCGCGGCCCCGTGCAGTCCGAGCGGTGCGAGGGCAGAGCGTGTGGCGTCCGCCGCGTCCGCCGACGCCAGGTCGTCCGCGCGCAGGACGCCGCCGGGACCGCAGAAGAGCGCGCGCGGGTCTACCGTCGCCGTCTCCGCCCGCGCCTCCTCATCCGCAGCGCCGCCTCCGCCGAACTCCAGGAAGCGGCAGCGGTCGGCGCGCAGGGCGCGCGCGACCTCACGCTCCGCTGCCTCGCGCGCCCGCGCCGGGTCGCGCTGGGCGACGCCCGCGCCGCGAAGCGTCTCCCCGATGCGGTTGAGCAGCGCCTCGCGCTCGGCGCGCCACCGCTCCTCCTCCGCCCGCCGGCGGGACTCTTCCTGCGCGCGCTTGACGTCGGTGATGTCCCAGCCCATCCCGATCATGCGGACGGTCTTGCCGGTGCGCGGGTCGCGCTCCGCCCGGCCGTCGCCCGCGATCCAGTGGATGCTGCCGTCCGGGTAGGTGACGCGCAGCTCGACGTTGTAATGGCCGCCCTCCTCCAGCGCGCGCGCGATCCGGGCGAGGACGTAGGGGCGGTCGTCCGGGTGGATCAACCCGGCGAACGTCTCGAAGCGCCCGTCGAAGGTGCCCGGGGCCATGCCGTGTATCTCTTCGAGGTGCCCGGCCCAGGTCAGCTTCCCGGTGGCGACGTCCCAGTCCCACATCCCCATCCGGGCGGCGGAAAGCGCCTGCCGCAGGCGCGCCTCGCTTTCGGCGAGGACCGCCGCGTGCGCCGCGCGCTCCGCCTCCGCCCGCTTCTCCGCGGTGACGTCCAGCGCGGTGCCGATCAGGCGGACGGCGAGCCTGCCGGGCGCGTCGAAGAGGGCGCGGCCCTTGAGCCGTATCCAGCGCTCGCCGCCGGTCCCGTCCTTGCTGCGGTACTTCACGTCCAGGTCGCCGTCGCCGCCCGCGTCCGGGTCGAGCGCGCGCGCGGTCGCGGCGTCCACCGCGGCGCGGTCGTCCGGGTGCAGTCCGGCGCGGAAGTGGGCGAGTGTCAGGGGCGCGGCATCGGCGTCCTCGATTCCGAAAAGCTCGCGGCAGCGCGCGTCCGCGGTCAGCGCCCCCGTGCGCGGCTCGAAGTCCCAGGTGCCGATGGCGGCGGACTCCACGGCGAGGCGCAGGCGCTCGTCGGCCTCTCGCATGCGCCGGTCGGCGCGCACGCGGTCGGTGACGTCGCGCGTGATCGTCAGGACGGACGCGACCGTCCCGTCCGCCGCGCGCTCGGCGATGCTGTAGCCCTCGCAGTGGCGCGTCCCGAGCCCCGGCTTTTCCAGGGCGAACTCTACGACCGTGGTGTTCCCGGTCGCAAGCGTCCGCAGGATGGCGGCGTCCCACAGGGCGCAGTTCTCTTCGGGAAAGCCTACCTCGCGGTAGGTCCTGCCGAGGAACGCCTCTCGCGGTATGCCGGTGTAACCTTCGACCGTCTGGTTGATGTAGAGATAGCGCAGGTCGCGGTCGAACCGCGACACCACGTCCGGCGCGCCTTCGGCGATTGACGGCGCGAACCATGCCGACTCGTTCCGGCCGCCCGCGCGGCCCTCGCGTTCCTCCGCCACAGCGCGCTCCCCTTCAACCGCACCCAAACGTGCTGCCGTCAAGTTCGCCGCGGATGCGGACCATTTCCTTCGTGGCGTGCTGTCGGGAACTTCCGTACTCTTGCCCCCGGCTCGCCGAGGCTCGCCACCCTCTCTCGGGCGCGGAGCGCCATTAGAGCGCGGCTGCGCCGCCGAGAGAGGGTTGGGGGACCGGGCGTTCTTACTCCCCCTCGCTCGCTTGCGAGAGAGGGGGTCGCCCGAGGAACGAGGGCGGGGGGTGAGAGTCCGCAGAGTCCCGAATCTCCCCCCGCCAATTCGCCCCAAAATACTGTATATTTCACCTGGCAGCAGTCGGGCGCGCGGCGCGGCGAAATGACGACCATGGTCGACCAGCGGCAACCGCAGCAGCCGGATGGGGCGCGGCGCGACCTCAAGACGACCCGGCCCCTCCTCGGGGCGCACCTCGCGCGGGTCACGCAGGCCGCGACCGTCCTCGTCGTCACCGCCGTAAAGGTCGAGGAGATCGCCGTCGACACCGTCATGGCCCCGCTGCCGTTCCTCGCCGCGCCGGGCGGGGAGGAGTACGTCGGGCACCACGACAGCGGGCAGTACGACTACCGGGTCGGCCTGATCGGCAACTACCTCGCCGTCCACCTCTACCTGCGCTACGACGAGGGAAAGCCGCCGGGAATGACCGCGCAGAGCCTGCTCGGGTA
>DATLHN010000817.1:0-4273 GCA_035539875.1 Armatimonadaceae bacterium | reverse complement strand
CGCGTTCGCGGGGCCTTCGAGAGCATCTACGAGCGCGAGGAACTCTTCTCTTTCTCGCTCCTGGTGCTGCAAACCGTCCATGACTCCGTGGTCGGTGATCATCCCGCTTCCATTATACGCCCGACAGGCGAGCAGGAGAGGAGGCAGGGACGGGCGAACGTAAGCGGCAGTATGCCGAACGGACACTCCCACGACGCGGGGCGCAGACGCCTCGTCCGCGCGGCGGTCGGCAGCGCCCTCTCCGCCGCCGCCTCGCCGCTGAACGCCGCTCTTTCCGCCACCGCCTTTTCGCAGACTCCGAAAGCCACGATGAGCAACCCGAACGACACCGATCCGGACACGACGACCTCGCCGAACCTGCGCTACTACTACCCGTTGCCCGCGCCGGGCCGGATACACAAGATTACGACCGACCTGTGCGTCTACGGCGCGACCCCGGCGGGAATCGCCGCCGCGATCCAGGCGCGGCGCATGGGAAAGAGCGTCGCCCTGCTCGCGTTCGACCGGCACGTCGGCGGCCTGACGTCGGGCGGGCTCGGCGCGACCGACATCGGCAACAAGGCGGCCATCGGCGGCATCTCCCGCGAGTTCTACCGCGCACTCGGAAACCACTACGGCGCGGAGGAGATGTGGACGTTCGAGCCGCAGGTCGCCGAGGACACGCTGAAGCGGATGTGCGCCGACGCGGGCGTCCCCGTCTACTACGAGCAGCGGCTGATATCGGCGCGCAAGGAGAGGGGCCGCATCGTCTCGCTCGCCACCGAAGGAGGGCACGAGTTCAGCGCGGCGTACTTCGTCGACGCCAGCTACGAGGGCGACCTGCTGGCGAAGGCGGGCGTCTCCTACACCGTCGGCCGCGAGGCGAACGCGAAGTACGGCGAGACCCTGAACGGCGTCCACTTCGGCAACCCCAACCACAACTTCAAGGTGCCGGTGGACCCGTTCCGCACCCCGGGCGACCCGAAGAGCGGCCTGCTTAAGGGAATCAGCGCCGATCCGCCGGGCGCGCAGGGCGAGGGCGATAGCCGGGTCCAGGCGTACAACTTCCGCCTCTGCATGACGAAGGCCGACGACCGCCTGCCCTTCCCGAAGCCAGCGGGCTACGACCCCGAGCGCTACGAGCTGCTGGCGCGGTATCTGAACGCCGGGGTGTGGGACGTCCTGCGCCTGACCAAGATGATGCCGGAGGGCAAGACCGACACCAACAACTTCGGCGGCTTCTCCTCGGACAACATCGGGAGGAACTACGCCTGGCCGGACGGCGACTACGCGACCCGCGAGAGCATCTTCCGGGACCACGTGGACTACCACCAGGGCATGATGTGGTTCCTCTGCCACGACGAGCGGGTGCCGCAGAACATCCGCGACGAGACGAAGGCGTGGGGGCTGCCGCGCGACGAATTCACCGGCACGGGCGGCTGGCCCCACCAGCTCTACGTGCGCGAGGCGCGACGCATGGTCAGCGAGCACGTGATGACCGAACGTCACTGCA
Organism: Armatimonadaceae bacterium; assembly: GCA_035539875.1. GTDB lineage: Bacteria > Armatimonadota > Armatimonadia > Armatimonadales > Armatimonadaceae > CALEKU01. The sequence continues at coordinate 2,781 of DATLHN010000817.1, read as the reverse complement.
CCTACAAGGAGACGGTCAGCGACAGCATCGGGCTGGCGGCCTACCAGATGGATTCGCACAACTGCCAGCGCGTCGCGCGGCAGGAGGAGGGCGTCTGGACCGCGCGCAACGAGGGCAACGTCGAGGTGCGCCCCTCGGGGCCGTACCCCATCTCGTACCGGAGCATCCGCCCGCGCCAGGACGAGTGCGAGAACCTGATGGTGCCGATCTGCCTGTCGGCGTCCCACATCGCCTACGGCTCGATCCGCATGGAGCCGGTATTCTTCGTGCTCGGACAGAGCGCCGCCACCGCCGCCTGCCTAGCCCTGGAGGCGGGAAGCATCCCTGTTCAGAAGGTGGACGTCGGCAAACTCCAAACCCGCCTTCGCGTCGACAAGCAGGTCCTCGACTGGGACCCGAAGTCGATGCCCGCCAGCAAGGAGATGAACCCGTAGCCCGTCCGGGGGCGGCGTCCCGCAATGGCGTACAATAGAGCGTCATTGCGGGAATCAGGAGGTTCAGCAGCCATGTCGTTGACGATCGAGCTACCGCCGGACGTGGAGAAACTACTGCAGGCCGACGCCCGGGCATCCGGACGGGGACCGGCGGAACTGGTAGCCCAGATACTCCGCGAGCGGTACGCGGCTCTGCGGGCGGAACGGGCGGCGACGGACCCCGCAACGGAGCAGGCCTGGCTGGCGCGCAGCAAGCCCATCGTTGATGTAATCGACGCGGCGCGGCGTACGCACGGCTTCCCGGCAGAATGGGGGACGGACGCGGGGCCGCTGCCGACGGACAATGACTGGGCGGCCGCGGAAGCGGCGGCCGCGACCGGCAAGCCGTTGGCTTGATGCGGACGTACGAAGTCGTCTTCAGCGACATCGCCCAGGACGAAGCCGACCAGTCGTATCTGACCGTCTCCCGCCGCGTGTCTCCCGATTTCGCCCTGCGCTGGTACAACGGCCTGGTCGCCGAAGTGCGCGAACGGCTCTCCTCCATGCCCCGCGTGTTCGCGCTCGCCCCGGACGCGTCGGCCTTTCCGGGTCTTTACGCGCGGAAGATGCCGTACGGGCGTGGCGCGACTGCGTACCGGGTCCTGTATCACGTCGTAGAGCCAGCGGCGGGCGCTGAGGACGAGCCGGGAACCGTCGTCATTTTGCGCGTCGGGCACGCTGCCCGCCGCCTGCTGACCGACGCGGAGCGTGAGGACGATGAAGGCTAGACGCATGGCCCGGCTTGCGGTCGCCTTACTTTCCCTGGCTCTCCTTCTCACCTTGCTGGGTGCTGCGCCCGCACCCATACCCGATGCGGCGTTTCGCGATCTCGGCGGGCGGGCGTACCGCCTGCGAACGGCGGCGGCGGGCGAGGGCAAGGCGGCGGCGTTCGTCTTCCTCTCGACCGAGTGCCCGATCTCGAACCGCTACACGCCCCGGCTGGCGCGGCTGGAGAAGGTGTACGCGAAGAAGGGTGTGCGCTTCTTCGCCGTCTACGTCGGCCCTCACGAGACGGCGGTAGCGGTGCGCGCGCACGCGAAGGGGCGCGGACTGACGTTCCCCCTGGTGCGCGACGCGACCGGCGCGCTGGCGCGCGCCGTCGGGGCGACCGTGACGCCGGAGGTCGCGGTGGTGGACCGGGCGGGGGCGCTGCGCTACCGGGGGCGCATCGACGACAGCGAGGACCCGGCGACGGTCAAGGCGCGCGACCTGGCCGTCGCGCTGGACGCGGTCATAACGGGCAAGACGGTGAAGACCCCGCGCACCCGCGCCTTCGGCTGCGTGATCCCGCTGCCCGCCGCGGAAGCCACCGCCGCCACCGCGGCGAAGCCGTCCGGCGTCACCTACTCGCGCGAGGTGGCGCGGCTGCTCGACGAGCACTGCGTGGAGTGTCACCGCGCGGGAGAGGTGGGCGCGATCCCGCTCGATTCCTACGCGCAGGCGGCGAAGTGGGCGAAGCAGATGGCGCTCGAAGTCGAGAGCCGCCGCATGCCGCCCTGGAAGGCGGAGTCGCACGGGGAGTTCCTCGGCGAGCGCCGCCTGGGCGACGCCGAGATCAAGACCCTGACCGCCTGGGCGGCGGCCGACGCCCCGGAAGGCAGCGCCACCGACCTGCCGAAGACGAAGCCGACGTTCCCGACGGGGTGGCGGCTCGGCGAGCCGGACCACGTGGTCGAAATGCCCGAGACCTACACGGTCCCCGCCGAGGGCAAGGACGTCTACCGCTGCTTCGTGCTCCCGACCGACTTCGCGGAGGACCGGTGGGTCTCCTCGATCGAGTTCCGGCCGGGCAACCGGGCCATCGTCCACCACATCAACATCTGGATGGACCTGAGCGGCGAAGCTCGCAAGCGCGACGCCGCCGACCCCGGCCCCGGCTACGACAGCCCGTTCCCGGGGAACGTCCCCGGCTTCCGGAGCGCGGGCGTGCTCGGCGGCTGGGCTCCGGGGCACACGCCGTGGACGCTGCCCGCGGGCGTCGGGAACCTGCTGCCGAAGGGGGCGGACATCGTCTTCGAGGTCCACTACGTCACGACGGGCAAGCCGGAGACCGACCGCTCGCGCTTCGGGCTGCGCTTCCTGAAGGGGCCGGTGAAAAAGCGCCTGGTGCTCGGCGAGGTTTCCGCGCGCACCATTCACATCCCCGCCGGGGCGAAGAAGCACGCCGTCGAGACGAGCGAGTTCGTGCGGCAGGACCTGACCCTGCTCTCGATCACGCCGCACATGCACTTCCTCGGCAAGAGCATGACCGTAACCGCCGTTCTCCCCGACGGTACCGAGCAGCGGCTGATCCACGTCCCCGACTGGA
>DATLHN010000816.1:0-2185 GCA_035539875.1 Armatimonadaceae bacterium | reverse complement strand
CCTCGGGGGCGGCGAGGACCGCGCGGAACGCGCCGACCGACGCCGCGCCGCCCGCGAGGGTTTCGGCCAGACTGCCGGTCTGCGCCTGCTTCGCCCTGTCGAGCGTCTGCCGCAGCGCCTTCAGCTCCGCCTGCGCCCGCTCCACGGCTTCCGGCGCGTCCGACGGCTTGACGCCGAGCAGGGACGCCGCCCGCTGGAGCGTGGCGCGGGTGGCGCGGTCGAATGCCTCCGCGCCGCGCCCGGTCAGCGCCTCGATGCGGCGGACGCCCGCCGCCGCCGACGCCTCGGAGACGACGCGGAACAGGCCGATCTGCGACGCGCTGCGGACGTGCGTCCCACCGCACAACTCGCGCGAGTAGTCGCCGCCGACGGAGACCACGCGTACCACCTCGCCGTACTTCTCGCCGAAGAGCATCATCGCGCCGAGTTGGCGCGCCTCGTCGATGGGCTTCTCCACGATCTCCACGGGAAGCTCGCGGTAGACGGCGTCGTTCACCTCCGCCTCGATGTCGGCGATCTCCTCGTCGGTGAGCGCCGCGCCGTGCGAGAAGTCGAAGCGCAGCCGGTCGGGCGCGACCAGCGAGCCGCGCTGCTGGACGTGCGTCCCGAGCCGGGCGCGCAGCGCCTTGTGCAGCAGGTGCGTCGCCGTGTGGTTGCGCATGGTGTCGCGGCGCAGGTCGGCGTCCACGCTCGCGGTGACGTGCTCGTGGACCGAGAGCGCGCCGTGGGTCAGCACCCCGCTGTGGAAGTAGATGTTGTCCTGCTTCTGCGTGTCGGTCACCGCGAACGCCGTGCCGTTCGGGGCCGGGTGCGCCGTGGTCAGCGCGCCGCCGTCGCCGACCTGCCCGCCGGATTCGGCGTAGAACGGCGTCCGGTCCAGCAGCACCACCGCCTCCTGGCCGATCGAAAGCGTCTCCACCGGCGTGCCGTCCACGAGGATGCCGAGCACCTTCGCGTCGCCGACCGTGAGCGTGTCGTAGCCGAGGAACGCGGTCGGCGGCACCGAGCGCAGCAGCGCCTTCGTCGCCTCCTCGGTCAGCACCCAGGTCTTCTTGTTGCCCTTGCCGGAGCGGATCGCGTGCTCGACCTGCGCGTGGTTGTACTCCTCCTCGCTTACGGTCACGCCGCGCTCGCCCGCTACCTCGCGGGTGACCTCGAAGGGCAGCCCGTAGGTCTGGAACAGGTCGAACGCCTCACGGCCCGAGAGGGAGCCGCGCGCCATGGCGTTGTCGAGGCGAACGAGGCCGCTGCGCAGCGTCTCGCGGAACAGCGTCTCCTCCTGCCGGACGACGTTGAGGATCGCCTCGCGCCGCTCGGCAAGCTCTGGGTACGCGTCGCCCATGTTCGTGATCACGCCGGGGACGGCGCGGTCGAGGAACGGCTCGCTCTCGAAGCCGAGGTGGCGGATCCCGGCGACGATGGCGCGGCGCATCAGGCGGCGCAGGACGTAGCCGTGCTGCGCCTTGTCGGGCAGGACGCCGTCGCTGATGAGGAACGTGGTCGCGCGGATGTGGTCCGCGATCCGCCGGAACGCGATATCCGTCGGCGCGTCGGGCGTGGACGCGTAGACGCGGCCCGAAAGCTGCTCCAGGTGCGCGATGATGGGGCGCAGGACGTCGGTCTCGAACGGTCCGGAAAGGTCGTTGAGCGCCGCCGCGGTGCGCTCCAGGCCCATCCCGGTGTCGATGTTCTTCTTCGGCAGCTCGATCAGCCGGTAGTCGTCGCCGTGCCCCTGGCCGGTGTACTGCGTGAAGACGAGGTTCCATATCTCCAGCCAGCGCGCGCCCTCGCCGTCCCACTCCGGGTCGAACGGCTGGTCGGGCTGGAGGTCGAAGAATATCTCGGAGCACGGTCCGCACGGCCCCTGGCTCTGCTCCACGATGGCGTTCGCGGGCCAGTAGTTGGTCTTCTGGCCCAGGCGGGTGATGCGCTCGTGGGGCATGCCGACCTCGCGCCAGAGCCGGTACGCCTCCTCGTCGTCCTGGTAGATGGTGACGCGCAGGCGCTTGAGGTCGAGCTTGAGGACGTCGATCAGGAACTCCCAGGCCCAGGCGATGGCCTCCTTCTGGAAGTAGTCGCCGAACGAGAAGTTGCCCAGCATCTCGAAGAAGGTGCAGTGCGAGATGTCCCCGATGTCGTCGATGTCCTTGGTGCGCAGGCACTTCTGGGACGTGGCGACGGAGCG
>DATLHN010000815.1:0-4971 GCA_035539875.1 Armatimonadaceae bacterium | reverse complement strand
GGTAACAGCGGGTTCTCCGGGAAGCGGTGGCCGCCCCCGTGTATCGGAGCCCGCGGAGGCGGGCTTGAACGGCAGCAGCCGGGACTTCAGTCCGCGGCGCGCGCGCGCACGGCAGACACCAACCCGACGGCGGCGCTTCCGGCTCAGGTACAATACGGGCAGGGTTTGCTGAGCGCGCGCGCGAGCGCGTCCGCGTGCGCGGAAAGGGCCACCGCCATGTCCCCCGCCACCGCCACCACTGCCGCCGCTGCTGCCGATTCCGCCGCGGAAGCCGCCGGGCCGCCCGACGCGCCGGGCGGCTTCGTCGCCGTCGCGCCCGTCGAGGAGGTGCGCCGCCGGGGGGTCGTCGTCGTCCGCGGCGAGGCGGACCGGCCCATCGCCGTCTTCGCCCACGGCGGCGAAGGCGAAGGCATCTCCGCCGTGGACAACCGCTGCCCGCACATGGGGTTCCCGCTCAGCCGGGGCACGGTGCGCGACGGCATCCTCACCTGCCACTGGCACCAGGCGCGCTTCGACCTGTGCAGCGGCTGCACGTTCGACCTGTTCGCCGACGACGTCCCCGCCTACGACGTCGCCGTGCGGGACGGCTGGGTGTTCGTCGCCCGCCACCCGCGGCGGCGCGACGCCGCCGAGCGCTACCGGCGTCGGCTGACCGAGGGCATGGAGCAGAACGTGGCCCTGATCCAGGCGAAGGGCGTCATCGGCCTGCTCCGGGAGGGCGTCGACTACCGCGAGATCGTCCGGCAGGTCGCCCGGTTCGGCGCGCGAAACCGCGACGGCTGGAGCGGCGGCATGACGAGCCTGACCGCGCTCGCCAACCTCGTCCCCCTGCTCGGCGAGGAGACGGCGTACCTCGCGCTCTACCAGGGAGCGGTGCGGGTGGCCGACGACTGCGCGGGGCAGCCGCCGCGCCGCGAGCGGCCCGCGCTCGACACCGACGCCGTGCCGCTCGGAACGCTCAAGCGGTGGCTGCTCCACTGGGTGCAGTCCCGCCACCGCGACGGCGCGGAGCGCACCCTGCGCACGGCGATATCGGGCGGCGCGACCCCCACCGAGTTGCGCGACCTGCTGTTCACCGCGGCGACCGAGCGTCCCTACGCCGACGGCGGCCACGCCCTCGACTTCTGCAGCAAGGCGACCGAGGCGCTCGACCTGGTCGGGTGGGAGTACGCGGGCGAGATACTGCCGTCGGTGCTCGCGCAGCTCGTTTCAGCGCGCGGCGCGGACGAGACGAGTCACTGGCGCTACCCGGTGGACGTCGTTCCGGCGCTGGAGCAGGCGGCGCGGGACCTGCCGGACCTGCTGGCGCGCGGCGGCGAGCCGCGTCCCTGGAGCGCAGGCGACCCGGAGGGCATCGCCGCGCTCGCCGACGCCCTGCTCGGCGACGACCCGCTGGCGATAATCGCGGCGCTGCGGGACGCCGCCCGGGACGGCGCGCGGCCGGAGGACCTTTCGAAGGCGCTCGCGTACGCCGCCGCGCTGCGCGTCGCCCGCTTCGGCCCCGCGAACGAGCGCGGCGACTGGATCACCGTGCTGCACACGTTCACGTACTGCAACGCGGTCCACCAGGCGGTGAAGCGCTGCCCGACGCCCGAGGTCACGCGGGGCGTCTTCCACGGCGCGATGGCGGTCTACTTCGACCGGTTCCTGAACGTCCCGCCCGCCCGCCTGCCCGGCGAGCGCGACGGCGACTCGCTGGAAGACGAGCCGACGGGCGGCCCGGCCCTGTTGGAGCGGTTCCTGGAGGCGCTCGACGGGCAGCAGCGGGTGAACTCGGCGGCGCGGTCGGTCGCGCGCTACCTGCGGCTCGGGCACCCGCTCCCGCCGCTCTTCGACGCGCTCACCCGGGCGGCCGTGCGCGAGGACGCCAACTTCCACACGCTCCAGATGCTGGAGGCGGGCGTCGCGCAGTACCGCGAGTGGGAGGAGACCCCCGAACGCGCCGCGCCGGTCCTGATCGCGGTGGCGCGCTACCTGGCCGCCCACGCGCCGACGCCGCGCGCCCGGCTCCAGACCGCGCAGATCGCCCTGCGCCTGCACCGCGGCGACAGCCTGTACGAGGACTCCGACGCCTGAAACGTCCCGACCACGGGAGGAGAGGCTACCATGACACTTCAACACTGCGGCGGCAGCACGGCTGCCTGTCTCGCGGCTGCGGCGGTCTTGCTCGCCTGGCCGTCCTCGCCCGCTCCGGCTGCGGCGGCGCAGGGCGCGGCGGCGGCGACGTCGGCCCGGCCGGGTCCGGCCGGGCGGCAGTTCCTGGAAATGGCCTCGCGGGGCAACGCCGCCGGGGTCGCCGCGGGCCGCATCGCCCTCCAGAAGGGCAAAGGCGAGGACATCCGCCGCATCGCCCAAACCCTGATCGACGACCACACCCGGGCGCAGGCGCGGCTCGAGGCGGTCGCGCGTCGCGTCGGGATCACCACCGCGCTCCCCGACTCCGCCGACCCCCTGCGCCGCGAGATGGCGAACCGCCTGCACGCCGCCGCCGCGGGCGACGAGTTCGACCGCATGTTCGTGGCCGCGCAGGTGCGCGACCACATGATGGCGATCTCCCTGTACGAGTACGCGGCGAACCTCGCGCAGGACCGGGAGATCTCCGCCTTCGCCCTGAACTCCCTACCCGGACTGCGCCGCCACGCCGACGAGGCCGTCCGCGCCGCGCAGAAGATGGGCCTGAGCGTCTCCGCGATGGACATCCCCGCGCTCGCGGCGGCGGGAGCGCCCCCGAGCGCGGGGGCCGGTCCCGGCACGGTGGCGGCGGCGGGGGCGAACGCCGACGACGCGGCCGGGCGGAGCCGGCTGCTGGTCGGCACGGCGCGCGTCGGCGAGAAGCTGGGCGAAGGGGTCTTCTACCTCCTTCCCGCCACCGGGGACGCCGCCGTCGTGCTCCCGGGCGGCACGCCGCGGGGCCGACCGTCCGCCGCCGACGCCACGGCCGCGCCGCCGACCGCGCCGGAGCGGGGCGTTATCGCCGTGCTGGACGACTCGTTCACCCCGGCGAACACCCCGGAGTTGCGCCCCGGCCAGATCGTGCAGATCACCGGCATCTCCCGCGCCCCGGGAGGGCCGACCGGCGTCCCGCTCGACCGCCGCCCGAAGGAGCTGCGCGAGCGCATCCTGAAGGAGCCGGTGGTGCTGCTGATCCGGCGCGTCTCGGCGACCCCGTCGAGCCGCATCGCGAGCGACGGCGCGCGTCCCGGCTCCTGAGCCCGCTCGTTAGCCCTGCCGCGCGCAGCCCCCGGCCGCCTTTACTTCGGGCCGGGGGCTTTTTCGCGCGGCTCGGCGTCGTCGGGGGTTCGCGCAGCCCCGCGGCGAGCCCCTGTAGGAACATGTTGACTCGTGTCCGTAAGTTCCCACCCTGCCGGTCATCGGTAGATTTTTGACGGGTAACAGGAGGCAGGGAGCGTCGTCTGGTTTCTACGAACGCGCGACGCGCGCGGCTCCGGGCGCTCCCGACCTGACAGCACGGAAAGATTCACCCCGACGACGGGAGGGAAGACACTATGAGACCGAGCATACGGGGCGGCGGAGGATGGTCCCCCGCCCCGCGGCCGCGAGTTACGGCCGCGAAGAGAATACCCCTGACCCTGACGGCCCTGGCGCTTGCCGCACTGGCGTCGCCGCCCGCCTACCCGCAGACGAGCAGTCCGGCCGCGCGCCAGCAGACCCGCACGGCGGCGCGCGGCAGCAACGCCGCCGCCAGTATCCGCCCCGCCGCGGCGGGTCGCCAGTTCATCGACATGGCTTCGCGCGGCAACGTCGCCGAGGTGGCGGCGGGCCGCCTCGCGCTTCAGAAGAGTCAGAACGAAGACGTGCGCCGCATCGCGCAGATGCTGATCGACGACCACACCCGGGCGCAGACCCAACTGATTTCCGTCGCCCGCCGGAACGGCATCACGCCCCCCGCCACACCGGACCCGATGCACCAGGAGATGGCGAGCCGCCTGCAGGCAGCGTCCGGCGAAGAGTTCGACCAGATGTTCGTCGCCGGGCAGGTGCGGGACCACATGATGGCGATCTCGCTCTACGAGCACGCCGCGAACCTGGCCCAGGACCCGGACGTCTCGGGCTACGCGCGGCAGCAGCTTCCGGGCCTGCGGGAGCACACGGACCAGATCGTGCGCGTGGCGCAGTCCATGCGTCTGCGCGTCTCCGCGATGGACGTTCCCTCCTTAGGTGGCGGCTCGCAGGGCGCGACCCGCAGCGGCGCAACTGACATGAACATGGGCGCCGCGGCGGGCACCTCCGGCACCCGCACCGGCACGGGCGCCGCGGGTACCGGGACTCCCGGGACCGCAGCGTCCGGGACCGTCGGCGAAGGCACGGGAACCGGCGGCACGGGCGCGGGCCAGGGTGCCGGAGCAGGCCAGGGGACGGGCGCGGGCGCGGGTACCGGCGCGGGCACGACCGGAGCCGGAGGGGCCGGGGCTGGCTTCATCCCGCTCGACTCCATGCGCGCGACGCCCTCGGACTACATGAACCGGACCCTCGTCGGAACGGCCCGGGTCGGCGAGAAGCTGGGCGACCGCGCGTTCTTCCTGATCCAGACCACCGGCGCGGCCGCCGCCGCCGTCCCGACCGGCACTCTCGGCGCGGGCGGCACTCTCGGCGCGGGCGGCGCGGGCGGCACTCTCGGCGCGGGCGGCGCGGGCGATGCCGGTGATCTCGACGATCTGGCCGGTGCGGAGCGCCGGGGTGTTCGCCGCGGTGAACGAGTCGTCCAGGATCGAGAGGACGCCCTGGTTCGCGCCCGTCGCGCGCTCGGCGGCCCCGGTGCCCGTGCCCGTACCGCCGCCCGCGCCGGACGTTCCCTGGCCCGCGCCGGACGTGCCGGTGCCACCCGCGCCGAGAGTGCCGGTCGGGACGGCGGCGGCGGCAGCACCGGTGGTCTGGATCAGGTAGAACGCGCGGTCGCCCAGCTTCTCGCCGACCCGGGCCGTTCCGACCAGGGTCCGGTTCATGTAGCCG
>DATLHN010000814.1:0-5104 GCA_035539875.1 Armatimonadaceae bacterium | reverse complement strand
CCGGTCCTGTAACGGCGCGCCTACAGCGGGCGGGGCGGCCCGACCGCGTCGATGCGCGGCGGGCCGAAGCGCAGGCCGCGCCCCCGCTCCGTGTCGCAGCGGAACAGCACGAAGCGAAGGGCGCGCGCGCCGCCCTTCGGGTCCCGCGTCACCACGGCGGCGTTGATCGTCCGCCCTCGCACCGATCCGTTCTCCGCCCGGCGCTCCACCTGCCACTCCGGCTCCACGATCCGCACCTCGACGGGCCGGATGCCGCGCGCCACGAGCAATTGCGTCATCCGCGCCTTCAGCGCCGGGTCCTTTCGCCCCTCGCGGGGGACGTAGGCGCGCGGCGGCGCTTCCTGACCCCACGCGTAGTGCCCGCCGCCGACGGACAGCAGCACCTGGGCCAGAAACGCCGCCGTGTGGGCGAATGCCGACGCTCGCCGTTTCGTCATGTCGTGTATAACCGTTCCAGCAGGGCGTACTGTTCCCGGCTCAGGCGGGCGCGGGGGCGGGCGGCGCGGACGGAGGCCAGTGCCGCGTCCGGGTCGGCGGCGAGGCCTCGCTCCAACAGGACCGCCGCCGCGACGAGCGCGGAGCGCCCGTGCCCCTGGGCGCAGTGGACGTAGACCGGGCCGCGGGCGCTGGCCTCCGCGATCTCCGCGACGAAAGCGCGGAAGGCGGTCTCATCCGACGGGGCGGTGCCGTCGAGCATGGGGAGGCAGAGGTAGGCACGTCCCTGCGCGGCCACGGCCCGGCAGGCGGGGAACTCGGCGGTCAGGTCCGCGACGAGCGTAACGCCCGGCGGCAACGCCCGCGCCGAGGCGGGCCGACGCCCGAGGAAGAGGCCGGGCGCGGCCTCGTCGTAGCGCCGCTCGCGCGACAGCCAGCCCTCCACGCGCCAGAGGCCCCAGGAGAGCAGGAGGTAGGGCAGGCAGAGCAGCACCGCGAGCGGGCCGAGCCGGCCGTCCGCGCCGCGCTTGCCGAAGACGCCCGGCGCGCGACGCCGGTACGCCGCGCCGACGAACAGGAAGCTGAGGCCCGACCAGGCGACGAGGGCGACGGCGGGTACGGGCCAGGCGCGCAGGTTGACAAGGGCCAGCGCCGCCTGCGCGGCCCCGAGCGCCAGAAGCGCGTTTCCGTGCCGCATCGTCGCAGCACCCCGCGGCTACGCGAGGATGTCCTTGACGACGTTGCCGTGGACGTCGGTGAGGCGGAAGTCGCGGCCCGCGTGCCGGTAGGTCAGCTTCGTGTGGTCGAAGCCGAGCAGGTGCAGGATGGTCGCGTGCAGGTCGTGGACGTGGACCGGGTTTTCCGCCGCCTTGAAGCCGAATTCGTCGGTCGCGCCGTAGACCGTTCCGCCCTTGACGCCGCCGCCCGCCATCCACATCGTGAAGCCGTAGTGGTTGTGGTCGCGCCCGTTCATCTTGCCGGCGTTCGCGCCCGGCGTCGGCAGTTCCACCACCGGCGTTCGGCCGAACTCGCCGCCCCAGATCACCAGGGTCTCCTCCAGCATCCCCCGCTGCTTCAGGTCGGTCAGCAGCGCGCCGATGCCCTGGTCGCACTCGCGGGCGAGGTTGCGGTGGCCCGCCTCCAGGTCGTCGTGGTTGTCCCAGGGCTGGCCCGCGCCGTGGTAGAGCTGGATGAAGCGCACCCCGCGCTCGGCGAGGCGGCGCGCCATCAGGCACTGCCGCGCGAAGACGCCCGGGCCGTAGAGGTCGCGAATGGCCTGCGGCTCGCGGGCGACGTCGAAAGCGTCCGTGGCGTCGCTCTGCATCCGGAACGCCAGTTCCATGCTCTGGATGCGCGCCTCCAGGGCGGCGTCCTTGCCGCGCTCGGCAAGGTGCCGCTTGTTGAGTCTCTGCACCAGGTCGAGTTGCGCGCGCTGGCTCTCGGGCGTGGCCCAGTGGTGGCGGACGTTTTCGATCAGCTTCTCGACGTCCTCGTTGCGCGGGTCGATGTAGGTTCCCGCCAGAACCCCCGGGAGGAAGCCCGCCTGCCAGTTCTGCGTCTCCTGGATGGGAAAGCCGCCGGGACACATGGCGATGAAGCCGGGAAGGTTCTGGTTCTCCGTGCCGAGGCCGTAGACCGCCCAGGAGCCGAGCGCGGGCCGGATCTGGCGCGCGTCGCCGCAGTTCATCAGGAGCAGCGACGGCTCGTGGTTGGGAACGTCCGCGTGCATCGAGCGGATGACCGCCATGTCGTCCACGTGCTTCGCCACGTTCGAGAATATCTCGCTAACCTCGATGCCGCTCTTGCCGTACTTCTGGAAGGCGAACGGCGAGCCGAGCGCGGCCCCGGTCTTGCGCTCCGTCTTCAGGTTCGTGTTCGGGAGTTCCTTGCCGTGGTACTCTTTAAGCTTGGGCTTGGGGTCGAACGTATCGACGTGGGACGGCCCGCCGTTCATGAAGAGGAAGATGACGCGCTTCGCCTTCCCGGGGAAGTGCGGCTTGCGCGACGCGAGCGGGTTGAGGGGCGGGGCTGCGGCGGAGGCGGCGTACGCGGTACTTCCGAGCATTCCTCCCGACTCCAGCGCGCCCGCCAGACCCATCATGGCGAATCCGCTGCCCATGCGCGAGAGCAGTTCCCGCCGGGTCAAAAAAGCGTCGCCAACGTCGTCACCGGAATGTCGGGCCATGGTACGTATTGTAACGCACCGGAGCGGCTTATTTTGCGCCCCGTCTGATTTTGAGACAAAGCGATTGTATAGTGTTAAGGTCACCGCTCTTGCCGCAGCGTGGGCAGTTGCCGCGAAACCGTTCGAAGAGGCGCGAAGCGTGGGGAGAGAACAGAAAATGCCCGCCGCTCGTCCGGAGGGCGACGGAACGAGAATCACGACGCCGGACGAACCCGTTAAGGTCCTGCTCGTGGGCACCAGTACCGAGTTCGGCGGCATGGAGCGCATCATCTGCCAGCTTGGCGCCGAACTGGTCAGTCGGGACTGGACGGTCCGCTTGCTCTTCCCGGAGTCCGAATCGTCGGGGAAGATCTCCGCGCTCTGCACCGAGGTGGGCATCTCCTCCTCCTTCGTCCCGTCCGCCGCCGTAGACGTCGGGTCGGACACGTCCGTGTTCCAGATCCGTGACTTCTTCCGCATCGTCCGCGGGGCCGCGCCGCGCATCGTCCACCTTAACTACGGCGAGAGCTTCATCTCGCTGAAGCAGGTGCTGGCGGTCCGCCTCGCCGGAAGCGTCTGCGTGGTCAACCTGCACGGCATCTCGCCCTGGAACAAGAGGAGTCTGCGCAAGCGCGTCGCCACGTTTTTCGCGTCGCGCCTGTGCGAGAAGGTGCTCGTCAACTCGGCGGCGACACGGCGCGCCGCGCAGAGGGCGGGCGTCCCGTCCGGGAAGCTCGAGATCGTCCACTGCGGCATCCCGCCCGCGAACGCCCTCCTCGGACGTGAGGAGGCGCGCCGCGAGCTCGACCTGCCGCCGGACGCCTTCATCGTCGCCTCCGCCGGACGTCTGATCCGCCAGAAGCGCATGGACGAGGTGATACGCGCGGTGGCGGAGATGCCGCCGTCGGGCCGACCGGTCCTGCACGCCGTTGCGGGCGAGGGGGAGGAGCGTGCCAACCTCGAAGCCCTGGCAAAGCGCAGCGGGGCGCCGGTCCGCTTCCTGGGCTACCTGCCCAGCCTGGCGGCCTTCTACGCCGCCGCGGACGTCTTCGTCCTGCCCTCGGAGGGAGAGGCGTTCGGTCTCGTCTACGTGGAAGCCGCGCAGCACGGCCTTCCCAGCATCGGGGTCGATCAGGGCGGCGTACCGGACGTCATCTCCGACGGCGAATCCGGGTTCCTCGTCCCCGCGAACGACCACCAGGCGCTGGTGAACGCCCTGGTTGCCCTGCGCGACACGCCCGGTCTCTCCCAGCGCATGGGCGAGGCCGCCCGCGAGCGCGCGCGCGAACACTTCACCCTGGACCGGATGGCGGACCGGGTCACCGGCATCTACCGGCTGCTGCACGTGACAGGCGCCGCCCTCTACCTAATCCTCCCCCTGCTGCCGTAGGGCGCAGACGAAGAAGAAGCCGTCCCAGGAGGACCAAGCGGTTTGCCCCTTCAGATCGGCACACGATTCCGCAGTTTCGTCCGCCCCGCGTTCGTCGGCGCCCGCACGGCGCACGTGCGGCGCGGAAGTGTCTCCCTGCCCCTGACGCCGCTCCCCCTCCTGGTGGTCGCTCCGCACCAGGACGACGAGACCATCGGTTGCGGCGGCCTTATCGCCCGGAAGCGAGACGGTGGCGCGCCCGTGACGGTAGTCTTCCTGACGGACGGGAGCCGCTGCTTCGGCGACGCCTACCCGGACGTGGCGGGCCTGACCGCGCGGAGGCGGGGTGAGGCGCTCCGCGCCCTGGAGATTCTGGGCGTCCCGGCGGCGGACGTCCACTTTCTGGACCTACCGGACGGCGGTCTGAGCCGCCTTTCGGAGGCCGCGCGGCGCGACGTACGCCGACGCCTCGCCGATCTGATGGAAGCGTGCGGCGCGCGGGAGGTCTGCGCGCCGCACTTCCACGACCGGCACGCCGACCACGAGGCGGCACACGAGATCGTCCGGGACGCCATCATCGCCGCCGCGTCGCGCGCGGCGGCGCCGTCGCCGCCCGTCCTGCTGCAATACCTGATCTGGCACTTCTGGGAGTCGCCCCTGCTCGGGCCGACGAACCGGGACGAGATGCGCGGGGCGTGCTGCCTGACGCTGCCGAAGGGCGCCCACAGCCGGAAGGTGCGCGCCCTTCGGGAGTACCGGACGCAGCACGCCCTGCTGCCGTTCGGCTTCTGGCGCTCGTCCGCGCGCCGCTGGGAGCTGTACCTGCGCGCGGAGGTAGGGGCGACACCGCCGCCGCTGGTAGAGGAGAAGACACGAGGATGACCGATTCGGCCCGCGCCCTCCTGCGCCGCCTGCTGCCCGAATCCCTGCGCGACGGCGCGCGCCGCTGGGCGGGGCGGCGCGGCCTCGGTTCGGGGCTGGAGACCGAGGACCGCCGCCTCCTGGAGCAGGTCATCCTGCCCGACCTCGCGCGGCGCGCGGAGCTGCGCCGCGTCCTGTTCGTCGGCTGCGCCTGGTACACCGAGTCGTACGAGCGGTTCTTCCCCGGCAGGGAGTACTGGACCCTGGACCTGGAC
>DATLHN010000813.1:0-7360 GCA_035539875.1 Armatimonadaceae bacterium | reverse complement strand
GTGCGCGACTTCACGATCGCGCGGGAGGAGCGCTACGAGGAGCCGTTCGTGGTCCCGCCCCCCGAAGCCGTGGTGTTCGAGGGGCGGTACGAGTCCACCGGCACGACCGCCCGCCAGGGCCTCTGCTGGACCGTCGGAAAGGGCCGCGTCTTCTACTTCCGGCCCGGCCACGAGACCTACCCCGTCTACCGGCAGGCCGAGGTGAGGCGCATCCTGCGCAACGCCGCCCTCTGGGCCGCCGGGGACGACGCGGCGATCTGGGAGGACGCCGACCCGAGCGCGAAGGCCGCCCGCGCCGCCGGGGAGCCGCCCCTCGCCGTGATCCTGCGCGACCTTGGCTACGGGGGCACGGACGTCACCACCGGGGGCGAGTTGTCCTTCGGCGGCCTCTTCGCCCGCGCGAAGCCGGGCGCCCCCGTCTCGTTCACCCCGCTCGCGGCCTACGGGACGCTGAAGACCACGCGCGGCGGCTGGTACCGGGTGAAGGGCGACCTGACCGACCGGGTCGAGATGTGGCGCATCGAAGGACCGGAAAACAAGCGGATGCGCCCGCCGTTGATGCCGGGCGGCAAGACGGCCTTCGCCCCCGGCGGCGACCCGTTCGGACTCTGGATCGCCTCCGAGAGTTTTCCCGGGGAGGTCATCCACACCGAAGACCGACGCCAGGCAGCCATCGCGCGATTTGGCAAGAAACTGCACAAGTCGCACGTCTACGCAGCCGTCCGCGGCGACGGCACGCCCGTCCCGGACGCCGTCTGCATCGGCTTCGAGTACTCCACCAACGACGACAACCAGGAGGTCGTCGCCCTCGTGGAAAACGTCCGCCCCCTCTCGCCGCCGGACGCGGCGTCCCCCGCCCCGTAAAACAACGGCACAAATTTCGCGTAAGCCTTGACAGGCGAAACGCGACAGGCTATTGTGTATCCACAAAATACGGACATCGCCGTCCGGTCCGCGTGTGCTCTCTTCCAGTCACTCCGCCGGGGCCAGCGTCGCGCCCCGGCTACGCACGCCGCTCCCGAAAGGAGTCGCTCTATGTGTCCGCCGCAGACAACACCTCGCCGCGCCTTCACCCTCATCGAGCTGCTTGTCGTCATCGCCATCATAGCGATCCTCGCCGCGATCCTCTTCCCCGTCTTCGCCCAGGCGCGCGAGAAGGCCCGGCAGACGGTCTGCCTCTCGAACGCCAAGCAGATCGGACTCGCCGCCATGCAGTACCTCCAGGACTACGACGAGACCTGGGTCATGTACTCGTACGGCATCGCCGGGGGCAACGTCTACTCCCCGGGCTGGGGCAGCGGCTACGCGCTGCGCTACTGGACGCAGAGCCTGGAGCCCTACACGAAGAACAAGGACGTCTACCAGTGTCCGACCGGGGACGGCGCGAACCTCGCGTATGGGCACTGGCCGAACTATCCGACCCCGCCCAACCCGTCCAACGCCAACGGCCAGGACCGGGTCGCCTGGTGCTGGAACGCGATCAGCGAGGCCGAATGGTTCGACGGCCCGTCCGTCGATCCCACCTTCACCTCCGCCGGTAAGTGGGGCTACAAGGCCCAGACCGGGGACTACTGGTCCGGCAGCCTTCTGCCCGACGCCGACATCCAGGACCCTGCGGGCACCATCTGGCTGGCCGAGGGGAACTGGCCCGACCTCGGGAACGACCGCGAGGGCGACTACGGCCGCATGCGCCAGTTCCCGACCAACCCCGAGTCCACGATGAGCGGCTACAAGTTCAAGGGCGTCAAGATCCGGGGGCGGCACAACGACGGCTTCGTTGCCATCTACGGGGACGGCCACGTCAAGTGGAACAAGTTCGGCTCCACCAGACCGAAAATGTGGAGCATCCAGACGGACTGACGTTTTGCTCCCTGGGGAAGGGGCGCGGCAAGCAGCGCCCCTTCCGTCCCCGCGATACCATCCGTAATCACCCCGTAAACTACACCATGAACACGGCACGCCTTCTCACCCTCCTCCTGCCCGCCGCGACGCTCGCCGCGCTAGTTCTCACCGCCGCCCCGGCCCGGACGGACACGCCCGACGACGTCGTGCGCCTGCCCGCGCGCAATGCCTACTCCGAGCCGGACGGCGAGGCGGTACGCTTCCCCGAAGACGGCCCCGCCACGGGCTGGAGGGACGGCGGGCAGCGGATAGCCTGGTACGGCGACCTGAGACACCCGGGGGCGCTGAAGGCCGCGCTCGCCCTGCGCCTGCCCGCGGGGCAGACCGCCGACCTCCGGCTGACCCTTACCGGGTGGCGCACGCCAGGCGGGAAGGAGACGCGCCTGCCCGCGAAGGCGGCGAAGGCTACTTCGGCGGCGGACGGCGCGGCGACGAGCGTCGATTTCGGCACGGTCGAGGTGCCGTTCGCGGGCTACTGGCGGTTCGCGCTGGAGGGCGTCGGCAAGAGTGGGGAGACGTTCGGGCAGCCGGAGGCGCTCACCCTCTCCGGCCCCGCCGCGAAGGACGCCAACGTCAACCGCTCGAAGTGGCGCAGCCCGGCGTCCGTCCACCTCGGCTACCCCCTCCCCGAGGGAATCGACGCCGAGGCGGCGTACTGCGAGGTGAAGGCGACGGCCGACCCGATCCACACCTACTACTGCGCCCTCGGGTTCCGGCGCGGCTACTTCGGCATGCAGGTGAACGGCCCGGCCGAGCGGCGCATCATCTTCTCGGTCTGGGACGCGGGCGGGGAGCCCGTGGACCCGAAGAAGGTGGGCGACGACGACCGCGTGAAGCTAATCGCGAAGGGCGAGGGCGTCTTCACCGACCGCTTCGGCAACGAGGGCACCGGCGGCCACAGTCACCTCAAGTACCGGTGGAAGACGGGCGAGACGCAGCGGTTCCTCGTCACCGCGAAGCCAGACGGCACGGGCACGATCTACTCCGGCTACTTCTTCTTCCCGGAGACGAAGAGGTGGGGGCTGATCGCCAGCTTCCGCGCGCCCAAGGACGGCGCCTACCTGCGCGGCCTGTACTCGTTCAACGAGGTCTTCGGGGGCGACTACGGCCAACTCCAGCGGCGGGCGGAGTTCGGGCGGCAGTTCGCGCGCGGCCGGGACGGCAGATGGTCCGAGCTGACCAGCGCCCGCTTCACGCACACCGGCAAGGACGAGCCGGCCGTCCGCCGCGACTGGGGCGGCGGCGTCACGCCCTCCGGGGACACGTTCTACCTGGTCAACGGCGGCTTCCTGACCGAAAAGACGACCTACGCCGACGCGCTCACCCGTATGCCCTCGAAGCAGGGGCCGCCCGCCGACATCACCCTGCCGGAGCCGACGACTCCTCCGTAGCGTCGTCGCGCCAGGCGAAGGGGTAGCGGACGGTGCGCCCCGCCGCCGCGGGCGAGCGGTGCAGGCGGAATAGTTCCGCGACCGCGTCGGCGACGATGTCCCCCACGGGCATGGCCAGCGAGGCGATGTTCAGGCCCGGGTCGGCGGCGAGGGGCAGGCCGTCGAAGCTGACGAGCGGGAGCGCGCGCAGTCCCCGCTCGGCCAGGCCCGCCCGCAGGCCGACCGCCAGCCAGTCGTTCGTCGCGATCACCCCGGTAGCCGCCGGGTCCTCGACCGGCATGGCGCGGCCCGCGCGCAGGCCCGCGGCGTGGCTCAGTCCGCTCGGGTAGAGCGCGAACGCGATCCCGGCGGCCTCCGCGACTTCCCGGGCTCCCTCGCCCCGCTCCCGCGACGCCGGGATGCTCTCCCGGCCGACGAAGACGAGGCGGCGGCAGCCGGCTCCGATCAGGTAGCGCGCGGCCTCCCGCCCAGCCTCCCGGTCCTCGACCTCCAGCAAGCTTGCGCGGCGGCGCGGGCGGGCCTCCGGCCCGGGGAGCAGGGCGACGAGCGGCGGCGCACCGGGGCCGCCGCCGTGGTGCGCGAGCAGTTCCGCCCCCGCGAGCCCCAGCGTCACCGCGCCGTCCTCCGGGCGGGGAGTCCGCGCTTGCGCCGCCCCCTCGCCCGCCCGGACGCGCTCGATCACGCAGCGCACCCCCTCGCCCTGGAGGCTCGCCTGGAGCCGCTCGAGCAACAGGGAGAAGAACGGGTCGTCGCCCAGTTTCAGGTTCTCGTCCACCAGGAGCGCGACGCCGCGCGGGCGCGCGGACGCTGCCGTCGCCGCGCCGCCGGTTCCCACCGAGTAGGTGCCGCTACCCTGGCGCTGCTCCACCAGCCCCTCGCGGCGCAATGCGCCGAGGATCACCCGGAGTTGGGGCCGGGTGATCTGTAGGCGGGCCGCAAGCTCGCGCTCGCCGGGCAGGCGCTGCCCGGCGTGCCTGTGGACAAGGGCGCGGACCTCGTCCTCCTTCGCCCGGAGCGAAGGGGCAGCGGCGGCAGCAGAGGAGGCAGAGCTCACGGACGCGTCCCCAGGCGCAGGACGGTGAGCGAGTACGGCGGGAACGCGTAGCGGAACCCCCGCGCCCCGATTCCCTTTACCGCGCGAGAGACGGGCGCGACCTTCGTCGGCGCGGCGAACGAGTTCTCGTCCTCCGGCTTGTCCGACGTCAGCGTGATGGCCGTCGCCTCCGGCGCGAGACGCCCCGCCAGCCCGTTCAGGGCGACGTCCGCCTCGCGCGCCTCCGCGCCGAAGTTGACGACTTTGAGGACGATCTCGCCGGGCTTCGCGGCGCGCCCGGCGACCACGCTCAGCGGCTCCGGCCCGCGGTCCAGCACGTCGTGGATCAGCTTGCCGTCGAGGTAGCAGCGGATGCGCTCGCCCCGCACCTCCACCTTGATGTCGTACCAGCGGCCCGTCTCGACGCTGCCGCTGACGGCGGGGCCGAGTTCCGCCTTGGCGCCGCCGGTGGACTTCTCCAGCGCGTGCCGGGTGTTGTTCCAGCCGCCGATGTTCCACCAGACCCAGTCGCCGTCGTCGCGCACGCGGAAGAGGACCAGAAAGCCCTCGGCCCCGGAGACCTTGCGCGCCCGCAGCGTGTAGGTCACGTCCCCCCAGCCCGCGTCGCCGACCACCGCGCGCACGTCCTCGGCGTCCGCCGCGCCCTGCCGGAGCGCGCCGCCCTGCGGCTTCCAGTCGCCGCGCGACGTGCGCCACCCCTCGGGCAGCGACGCCCCGGCGAACTCCTCGCTGTAAAGCATCCTGCCGTCCGCGGCGACGACCTTCAGGTCGTCGTACTCCGCCTGCGTGCGCCACGTCCCGACGCCCACCGCACCGCGCTGCTGCGCCGCCGCGGCGGGAGCCGGGGCGGTCACGGCCGTGGGAAGCACGACGCTGCCCCGGTATTCCGCGAAGAGTTTCTGGACGTAGTAGGAGGGCGTGCCGTAGGCCGACGCGTTGTCGAAGACGATGGCGTCCGGGTTCCACTTGCGGTCGCGGGTGTGGACCATCAGCGGCGCGTAGGAGGACATCAGCACCACGTCGGAATTGCGCTCCATGCCGGTCATGAACGCGGCCTCGCCTATGGCCGCCTTCAGGTTCCCGAGACCGACCCCGCGCGTGGCGGCGAACTCGCCGTAGTAGACCTTCGGGTCTTTGCGGTCGTAGGTGTCGAAGAAGCGGCTGCGCGCGGCGAAGAACTCCGGCGTGTTGTAGGCGTGCATGTCGCGCAGCTCGACCGGGCGGCTGTTCGGGATGCCGCCCCAGTCGTTTGCCACGATGCGGACGTCCGGGTACTTCGCCTTGACGGCGTCGTAGAAGCGGGCGTAGCGCTCGTTGTAGGCGGGGCCACCGTTCTCGTTGCCGATCTGGAGCAGTTTGAGGTTGAACGGCTTCGGGTGGCCGTTCTTCGCCCTCAGCCCGCCCCACTGGCTCGTGACCGGCCCGTTGGCGTACTCGATCGCGTCCAGCGCGTCCTGTACCCAGGGGCCGAGCTGGTCCATCGGGACGTTGCCCTGGTGGGACATGCCGCAGTTGATGACGAACAGCGGCTCCGCCCCGAGGTCCTCGCACCACTGGAGGTATTCGTGATAGCCGAGGCCGTCGGTGGAGCGGTAGTCCCACAGGTTCCAGTGTCCGGGTCGCGACGCGATGTCCCCGATCGTCTCCTTCCAGCGGAAAGCGTTCGCCAGACGGTCGCCCTCGACGAAGCAGCCGCCGGGGAAGCGCACGAAGCCGGGCTTGAGGTCCGCGACCATCCTCGCCAGGTCGGGGCGCAGGCCGTTCGCGCGCCCCTTCCAGGTGTCGCGCGGGAACAGGGAGACCACGTCCAGCCAGACGGTGCCGGGCGCATTCGCCCGGACCACGAGCCGGGCGTCCCCGGCAGTCCCCTTCGCCGTCACCGTCCCCTCGAAACGCTTCCAGTCTTCGGTCAGCCCGGTGACGCGGCCTTCGCTGCTGATCGGCCGCCCTCCGGCGTCCTCCAGACGGACCGTCAGCCCGCCGCCCGCGAAGTCGGGCGCGCGGCGCGCCCACAGCGAGTAGCGGTAGACCGCCCCCGCCTTCGCCGGGACGCCCCAGTAGCCGGAGTTCGCCACGCCGACGCCGCCCTTCCCCGCGCGCAGGCGCAACGAGCGCGGCGACTGCGGGTTAAGCGGCTTCTCCGTGTCCAGCGCGATCGTCCCGGCCGCGCCGGCATCCGCCACCAGGGTCCAGCCGTCCGGGCCGTCCGCTCTGTCCTCGAACGCGCGGTTGCGGACGAGTTCCGCGTAGATGCCGCCGTCGCCCGCATGGTTGATCTCCTCGAAGAAGATGCCGTAGAGCAGCGGACTGACCTTCGGGCCCGGCTTCGCGGCGTCCACCGTGATCGTCGCCCGTTGCTGCTGGGCGGTTGCGGGAAGAGCGAGCAGCAGCGCCGCCGCCAGCGCGGCGGCGGTCCGAAGTTTTCTCACGACAGCCTCCCCATCACGCGGACGATCCCGCCCGCCGGTATCGGGACGCGCAGGGCGTTCCCGTCCTTCGCCGCGACCGTCGCGGGCGCGGAGAGCGTCACCGCGTCCGGGTTTTCGAACGTGTTGTGGGCGCGGATGTCGCCCGCGGCCAGCGTGACCACCTCGGCCTCGGCGAGACGCCCGCCCCGGAGGTCGAGTTCCGCCTCGACCGCCTCCGAAGGGTGGCTGTTGACGAGCGTGACGCAGAGGACGCCGTCCCTCACCGACGCGGAACCCTCGACGGCGCGCAGGGCGAACGGCTGCCGTCCCAGGTAACAGTCGCGGCAGTGGGCCGCCGCGCCCTCGCCCTCGCTGATCGCCTCGGCGGCGGAGAGGAGGCGCACCGCGGTCGCGCCCTGGTGGGGTCGGTAGAGGTCGAAGACGTGGTACGTCGGCGTCTTGACGCACTTATCGTCCTGCACCAGCAGGAGCGCCTGGAGGACGTTGATCATCTGCGCGATGTTCGCCATGTACAGCTTGTCCGCCTGGTTGTGGAAGACGTCCAGGCTGAGCGCGGCCACGCAGGCGTCGCGGATCGTGTTTTG
>DATLHN010000812.1:0-2312 GCA_035539875.1 Armatimonadaceae bacterium | reverse complement strand
GCTGGACCCTCTCCCAGGACGTCACGGCAGCCGTGCCGCCGGGCGAATGGCCGCTGTTCGAGGTCGCCCTGCGAGCCGCCGCTTCAGGCCCCACTCCGCTCTCCCACACCGAGCGGGCAGACCTGGAGGCACGGGCGCGCGGCGAGACGCCCCTGTTCCGGCTCGCGGGCGAGCCTCCCGTAGACAGGTAGATCAGAAGGTTACCAACTTCGCGTCTGGCCGGGACGCGTGAGTGCAGACCGCGACGTTAGCGCTCGGGTGCCGGGACACTTCCGCGAAGCGCGGGGTGGGCCAAACGGGACCAGGTTCGTGCGCGCCTCCTCGAGCGCGATCGTGACCGCGTCGTGGAACAGCATTACTATGAAGGTGCCGCGGCGCCGGGGGCCGGGTCGGTCGTGCACTCGTTAGAACCGGTGAGGTACACGATGACGTCCCCGGCTTTGAGGTGGTAGCCCTGCATCCGGTGGAAGGGGCAACGTTCCTCGCCGCGCTTGATGCCCAGCACCATCGCGCCCTTCAGCGGCGGCAGCGTGGCGACGAGGTCGGGGACGCGCTTGCCCGCCTCCTCGGGGCGGACGACGTGCTCGGCGGCGTCCACGCCCTGTCCGAAGCTCAGCATGTCCTCCAAAAACTCCGGTACCGCCGTCTGGCGTACGGCGGCGGCCATGAGCCGCCCGCCCGAGACGGAGGGCGCGATCACCAGGTCGGCCCCGGCGCGGTAGATCAGTTTGACGTTCTCCTCCTCGCGCGCGGAGGCGACCAGACGCAGGGACGCCGGGGCGATCGCCCGCACGGTCAGGCAGACGAGCACGCAGACGTCGTCGCGGTTGGACGCGACGAGGACGTGTCCGGCCTTTTCGATGGCTGCCGACCGCAGGATCGCCTCGGCGGAGGCGTCCCCCCGCAGCGCCACCATCCCCTTCGCCGCCGCCTCCTGCGCCGCCGCCTCCTCCGGCTCGATCACCACGATGTTTTCCGCGGTGTGCCCGTGCGCCAGGAGCTCGGCCACGATGGCGCGCCCCTTGACGCCGTATCCGCAGACGATGACGTGGTTCTTGAGGCGCTTCTTTAGCTGGTCCATCTGCACTCTTTCGCGGTGGCGCTGGAGGATGATCTCGTAGGCGGTGCCCAGGAACAGCGCCCAGAGGAAGACCCGGATGGGCGTGAGCAGGAGCGCGTTCACCAGGCGTGCCTGCGCCGTCACCGGGGCGATGTCGCCGTAGCCGACCGTGGTGAGCGAGACGACCGTGAAGTACAGGACGTCCGAAAACCTCATCGGGCGGTCCGGGTGCGCGTTGTCGCGCAGCCCGTCCCGGTCGAACCAGAGGCCGATGGCGACCACCAGGATGATGCCGCAGGCCCACGCGATGCGCCGCACCAGTCCGGTCACCGGAGAGGGTTCCGGCAGCCGCAGTATGCCGACGTTCAGTACGTTGTGCCGTGGCAGGCGCATACCCCTCTGTTTCCCCCCGCGCGCGCCGTTTGCCTCCTCGCCACGCCTCAGTCGCTCCCGTCTGTTCCCGCCTCCAGCCAGGCGACCATCGCGCGCAGGGCCGCGTACGCTTCCAGGCGGGCGGCGTCCGTGCCCGCGGCCTCCGCGCGCTCGACGTGCTCGCGCATCTGGCGCAGGGCGATCGGGGTCATGGCTAGCAGCGCCTCCGCGCCCGAGGCGGCCCACTTCACAAGCACGTAGCGGACAAGGCAGGGAACGGGGATCCCGGTGGCCCGGCTCAGCTCCTCCAGGGTGGGCAGCGGGTCGGTCACCGTGTAGGCGGCGACCTCCGCCTTGAAGTTGGCGTGCGGGTCGTCCGCCTCCCAACGGTCGCGGTACGGCTCCATCTCTTCCATCGCGCGAATCTCCTCCCCGGAGAGGGTAGCGGAAAAGCTTGGCCTTGACAACGGGCGGGCGCTCCCTTATACTCCAGAAAAGTTGGTCGGACCAAGATACAAAGTACCCGATGGAAACACTCCAGAAGAAGAATCTCAGTCGCGAGGTGCTCGGCAGCCTGCGCCGCTACATCGTCAGCCGCAAGCTCCAGCCGGGCGACCGCCTGCCGACCGAGCGCGACCTGGCGGCGGACCTGGGCGTCAGCCGGACCACGGTGCGCGAGGCGCTGAACACCCTGGAGGTCCTGGGGGCGCTCGACCGGCACCCGGGACGCGGGGCGATCCTCCAGCCGATCGACTTCGGGCTGCTGGCCGAGATCACGCAGTTCCTGATGGTCCGCTCCCCCGCCGACATCACTGACCTGTTCGTGGCGCGGCGCGTCCTGGAGTTGAGCCTCCTGCCGCTGGTCGCGGAACACGCCGGG
>DATLHN010000811.1:0-4030 GCA_035539875.1 Armatimonadaceae bacterium | reverse complement strand
GAATGAGTACGTGCGTACCTGAAATTTTGAGTACGCGAAAAGGGCCGTTATCGCGCTTCTGAGAGAGGAGACGCGACGACGAGGCGAGACGCGGGCTATCGCTTGACCGTCATTTAGCGCGTACGCGCGTATTCGAGTACGTGAGTACGCGAAAAGCCGCGCTCAGTCGCATTCGAGGACGAGCGTCCTGGCGCTGGTGCGCTCGGCCTGACCCACGGCGTAGAGCAGCTTCCGGAGCGCGCGTTCGTGTGAAACGGGAAGCGCCTCTTGCCCCAACGCCCGCGCGCGCTCGCATTCGGCGCGCAGCGCGGGCAGCTCGGACGCCGCGAACGCCGCGTCGGCGTACAGGTCGTGGATGCGGGCTAATAGGGGATAGTCGGGCAGGGCGCGCGTGAACCGGCCGCGCCACCGGTCGTGGGACGCTTCGTCCGCGCCGTCAATGGCCGCATCGTACGCCGGGCCGCCCAGGCCGGGCGATACAGGCCGTACAGTCGGTAGTCGGCGTCGATCACCTCGGGCGGTAGCTCCGCGCCGGTCCGCGAGTCCCACACCGGAATGCGGAGCCTGCCGTCCGGCAGGAGTTCGCCCGCCTCAAGTCTGTGCCATGGCATCCGCCCGCCTCCTTATCAGGTCGCGTAACCGCGCGTATATCCCACGACGGCGAGAAAGACCGGGCGCAATCGGAAATTTAAAATTGCGCGTTTCCGGAATTTTGAGTACGCGAAATTGAAAGCGCAATCAGCGGCCCGTATGAGCAGGGGCGTGGGTATACTCCAAATGTGGGGGCGAGAGCGCGCAGGGGCGCTTCCCCTCAACCGGGTGAAGAAGGGAATCCCGACCATGGCTTCCGAGAAGCGTATTCGTACGACCGCGTTCGTCGGCGGGCTGGCGGCGGGCGCGGCGCTGGCCGCGGCCGTCGGAGTCGGCGGACCGATGATGGCGCGGGCGCAGGAAAAGCTGACGACGACCACTTCCACGACCACGACGGCCTCCGCCGTCGCCACGACGACCGCGCGGCAGACGCCGGATAAGGAAGAGGAGGGCAAGGCCGTCCTCACCGCCGACCAGGTGATCGCCTCCATCCGCACCGCCGTCGCCGCGAAGCCGGGCGGCGTCACCGGCGTCGAGGCGGAGACCGAGGGCGGCAAGACCGTCTGCGAGGTCGGCATCCGCGCGACGCAGGACGGCAAGGACTACGAGGTAGAGGTGGACGTCGCCACCAACCGCGTGATCGAGGTCGAGGCGGAGGACGCCGAGGACGCGCCCGAAAAAGGGACCGCCGACCCTGACTGAGACCGTACCACGCGTTGCTAAAAGTTCGCGTACCCGCGTACGCAAAATTGCACACAGCCGTCCGCCGGTTTTGCCGTGTGCGCGACCGGCCAACAATCCGGCACGCCCGCCCGGAGGACGGCTGCGCTAATCCGCCGCCCGGACGCACTCCCAGACCACGTCCTCGTAGGCCGCGTCCGGAGCGCCCAGGCCGCTCGCCGGTCGCACAATTTTGCGTACGCGAGTACGCAAAATTGTGTGGGGTCAGCGTACACTTTACCTCCCGCAATGTTTACGGGGAGGGCGAAAGCGGGAAGGCATATACGTGCCCGCGTTCGCCCCGCTGCGGACGCGGTACAACCCCAGGATATATGATTCTTTCCGCCCTCCGGGAACACACGCGGCCCCAGCACGAACGGCTGGAAGCGCGCCTCGACATCCTCGAACGAACCCGCGCCCTCGGCCCGTACCGCACCCTGCTGGAGCGGATGTACGGATTCTACGCACCCGTGGAGGCCGCGCTCGCGCCGCTGCTGCGCGAGGGGGCGGGCTGGACCTACCGGGAGAAAGCGCCGCTTCTGGCGCGCGACCTGGCCGCGCTCGGGGTGGGGGACGTGGCCGCGCTGCCGCTCTGCGAGGCGACGCCGACCCTGGAGACGCCCGCCCAGGCGCTCGGCTGCCTGTACGTCCTGGAGGGCGCGACCCTGGGGGGGCAGATCATCTCCCGGCACCTGCGCGACGCCCACGGGCTGGACGCCGACCGCGGCGCGGCCTTCTTCCACGGCTACGGCCCGGAGACGGGAAGGATGTGGAAGGCGACCGGCGCGCTGCTCCGCGAGCGCGCCGAGCGCGGCGACTGCGACCAGGCTT
Source organism: Armatimonadaceae bacterium (assembly GCA_035539875.1). Classification (GTDB taxonomy): domain Bacteria; phylum Armatimonadota; class Armatimonadia; order Armatimonadales; family Armatimonadaceae; genus CALEKU01. Next base: position 1,888 of record DATLHN010000811.1, on the reverse strand, counting down.
TCGTGCTCGCCGCGGCGCGCGAGACGTTCGAGCGGTACGAGGCGTGGGTGTGCCACGCCGAGAAGGACGGCACCGGACCATGAGCGTCAGAGACGGCGGCGACGGCGCGGCGGCCGAAACGGCGACCCCCCTGCTGAAGCCCGGCGAGCCGGTGGACGTCACCAACTGCGACCGGGAACCGATCCACATCCCCGGGCGGATACAGCCCTACGGCGTCCTCCTGGCTCTCGACGGCCGCGGGGGCGACCTCGCGGTGACCCAGGTCAGCGACAACGCGGCGGAGGTGTTCGGCGCGGAGTCCGCGACGTCGCTGATCGGGACCACGCTCGAGGCGGTCCTCGGCCCCGACCAGGCGCGCCGACTGCGCGAAGCCCTGCTGCGCCCCGACGCCGAGGTGGAGGAGCGCCCCGCGTACCTGTTCCCGCTCGACGTCCGCGGGCAGCGGTTCGACGCCGCCGCGCACCGCGCCCCCGGCGGCGAGCTGGTCCTGGAGCTGGAGCCCGTCGTCGCGGGCGGCAGCGACGCCGCCGCGCCCCCGGCGCAGAGCCCGGACTACTACGCGCTCGTGCGAAAGGCGATGCCGCGCTTCCACCGGGCGCGCACCATCGCGGAGCTTGGCGACGCCGTGGTGGACGAGGTGCGGCGCGTCAGCGGCTTCGACCGCGTGATGCTCTACCGCTTCGACGCCGACGGGCACGGCAGCGTGGTCTCCGAATCGCGACGCGACGACCTGCCCCCGTTCCTCGGCCTGCACTACCCGGCGTCCGACATCCCGCAGCAGGCGCGGCGGCTCTACCTGCTCAACCCGCTGCGCATCATCGCCGACGTCGCCCACGCGCCCGCCGCCCTCGTGCCGCCGCTCAGCCCGGTCACGGGCGCGCCGCTCGACATGAGCTACTGCGTCCTGCGCAGCCCGTCGCCGATCCACATCGAGTACCTCAAGAACATGGGCGTCGGCGCGACGCTGACGATCTCGGTCATCGACGGCGGGGCGCTCTGGGGGCTGATCGCCTGCCACCACGAGACGCCGCGCGTCGTCCCGTTCGACGTCCGCGCCGCCTGCGAGTTCCTCGGGCAGGTCACCGGCCTCCAGCTCGCCGGGAAGCAGGACGGCGAGGACATGGCCTACCGCTCCCGCCTCCAGGGGGCCGAGGCCCGGCTGGTCGAGGAGATGTCGCGCGCCGAGCGCTACCAGAACGCCCTCTCCGGGACGAGCGGCGGCGGGACCGACCTGCGCGACTTCGTGGACGCGGGCGGGGCCGCGGTCTTCGTGGACGGCGAGTGCGCGCGCCTCGGGGCCGCCCCGCCGGAGGGGTTCATACGCCGCCTCGTCGCCTGGCTCTCGGAGAGCGTGCCGGAGGACGTCTGGGCGACCGACGCGCTCGCGGACCACTTCCCCGAGGCGTCCGGGCACGCCGACGTCGCCAGCGGCGTCCTCGCCCTTTCCGTGACGCGCGGCGGGCCGGACAACTACCTGCTCTGGTTCCGGCCCGAGGTCGTGCAGACCGTGGACTGGGCGGGCGACCCGAACAAGGCGGTGACCGCCGTCGCGGCCGACGGGAGCCCGCGCCTCAGCCCGCGCGGGTCGTTCGCGCTCTGGAAGGAGACCGTGCGGGGGCGCTCTCTGCCCTGGCGCGCGGTCGAGCGCGACGCCGCCCGGTCGCTGCGCCGCGCCAGCGTCGAAGTGGTGCTCAAGAAGGCGGAGCAGGTGGCGCACCTCAACACCGTCCTCGCCCGCAGCAACCGCGAGCTGGACGACTTCGCCTACATCGCGTCGCACGACCTGAAGGAGCCGCTGCGCGGCATCCAGAACTACGCCCACTTCCTCCACGAGGACTACGCCGACGTCCTGGACGACGAGGGGCGCGCCCGGCTGGAGACGCTGGGA
>DATLHN010000810.1:0-17654 GCA_035539875.1 Armatimonadaceae bacterium | reverse complement strand
CCGGACCATCCGCGCCGCCATCGCCAGCGCGACGCGGGCGAAGACGCGCTGCTGGAGCCGCTCCACGAGCGACAGCTTGAGCAGCTGCAGCAGGCCGGCGCAGAGCATGCCGCCCAGCACGAGGAGGGACAGGACGACCAGCGGCTGGAGGAGGACGTTGGCGGCGACGATGTTGACGAGCGCCTGCGCCGCGAGCGGCACCGCCAGCGCCATCAGGCCCGCGACCACGGTGTAGGTCAGCAGGACCCAGATGTCGGCGCGCTCTTCCGCGAGGAGGCGCATCAGGCGCGCGACGGGCGTCGGGTGGTGGCGGTCGTCGTGGCCCCCGTGTTCCGCGTGGCTGGAGCCGGTGTCGTGTTCCATGCGCGTGGGTCCTTTTTTCGTCATCACAGCTGCGCCGACGCCGCCTGAAATGCGGCAGTGGCCTGCTGGTACTCCGCCATCACGTCGATCAGCCGCGCGCGGGCTTCGGCGGTCGCGCGCTCGCGCTGGTTGACCAGAAACAGGGTGCTGTCGCCCGCGCGAAAGCGGGTTCGCTCTCCCGCTTCCAGGCGCACCGCCAGCGCCACCTCCTCGACCGCGACCCGGTAGCGCTCCTCGGCCGCGTTCACGGCCGAGGCCGCGTCCTCGACCTCGAGCGCCACCTGCCGGCGCAAAAGCTCCGCGTCCGCGCCGAGCTTCGCGAGCTTCGCCCGGGCCGCGTCCCGCCGCCCGGTAGCCTCCCACCGGTTCAGCGGCACGGAGAACGAGAGGCCGGCCTTCATCGTCTCGCCGACCCCGAGGCGGCCCAGGTCCTGACCCGGCTGGACGATAACGCTCAGGTCGGGCTTGCCGTCGTTCTCGGCCAAGCTCAGGTCCCAGCGCGCGATCTCCTGCTGGAGCGCGACCGCGCCGACCTCGGGCCGCGACGAAAGCGCCCGCGCCCGCGCCGCCTCGACCGCGGCGGCCGGAACGGGCGCGGGGGTGGGCATGGCGGCCGGTAACGCGCCCGGCGGCGGCACCGCGCCCGGCGTGCCGTCCGGCTCCCACAGGTAGACCGCGAGCTTGAGCGCGTACTTCTGAAGCTCCCGGTCGGCCGTGACCAGCGAGCCGCGCCGCCGCCGCACCTCCTGGTCCGCCTCGACCACCGCGATGTCGGGCTGAGCGCCGAGCTCGTTCTCGCGCCGCACCTGCCCCGCCCGCAGTTCCGCGAGCCGCAACAGGTCCGCGGCGACGGTGCGCTTCTGCCCGGCCGCCACCCACTCCCAGTAGGCGTCGGCGGCCGAGACGAGGGCGGACAGGCGGACGGCCTCGAAGTTCCGGTCGGCGAGCGGGATGCCCAGGACCGCCTGCCGCTCGTCGACCATCTTCTCGTTCACCCCGAGGCCGCGCAGAAGGGGAAGCCGGACGCCGACGAAAAAGGCTCCCGCCGAACCGGTGCTCGACAGGGGCGACTTGACGACGCCGGAATTGAACTCGCGCCCGGCGATCAGCCTGATCCCGGAGCGCAGGGTCGTCTCGACGGCGGCGGAGTTGACCGTGGCCGTGTACTCCTTGCCGCGCGCGGTCGCGCTGTTGTAGCGCAGGAATTCGGCGCCGGTGGCGGCGGTGACGTCGAACGCGCCGCGCTTCTCGCGCCGCTTCGCGACGGCCGCGCCCCGCTCCGCGTCCGCCCCGACAAGCTTCGGAAAGCTTGCGTTAACAGCATTAAGCACCGTTTGCAGCGTGAGCGCGTCCGGCGGCGCGGGGGGGTCCGGCTGCCGCGCCGCCGCCTGCCGGATTATCCCGGTCCGGGTCGCGCCGCCGTGAAGGGATGCCACCGGTCCAGCGTCCGCCGGGGCCGTCATCAGAAGTGGTAGCAACGTCGCGCGATTCCTCCTCCTCCGTCGTCTATTGTCGATCGTCCGATTCGTCGGCCGGGGCCGAATCCGCAGCGGTCTGCGGCTCCGCCGCCGCCCCCGGGGACACCACCGCCGCCAGAAGCGCGCCGACCGTCGCGTGCGCCTCGATCGGATGCCGCAGCGGTTTGCAGTGGTGGATGTCGTAGTGGTTGCGCCGGCCGTCGCGGGTGCGCGTGATGACGCCCGCCTCCTCCAGGTCTGCCACGATCCGCTGCACCGCGCGTTCGGTGATGCCGACCCGCTCGGCGACGTCGCGCAGGCGGACGCCCGGGTCGCGGCCCAGGCAGATCAACACGTGCGCGTGATTGCTCAGGAACGTCCACCCCGATGGGGCGGGAGCGCCGCCCGCGCCCTCGTCCCTCGTCTCTTTCGGCCCCATCCATTCACCGTAATCGCTTTCACGAAAATTATGTCGCGTATTCCGTAACGCATTATTAATACCGCGTGGCGCGTCTCCTGTCAAGCTTGCGGCACCGAAGGCGCGCGAGTTTTAGCGGGGTGCCGGGGACGGGCGGAGTCTCGGGTACCATGGGGTGAAGGGAGTTCGCCGCCGTGTCCGTCACCCGTCCGATAGTCCCGGGTTCCGAAGACCGACTGATCGAGGCAGCGCGGGCGGGCGACAACGCCGCGTTCGACTCGCTCGTGCGCCAGTACCAGGACTACCTGTACCGGCTCATGGTCCGCGCCTGCCACCACCCGCAGGACGCCGAGGAGGTCGCGTCCGAGGCGTTCGTGCGCGCCTACGAGAAGCTCGGCCAGTTCGAGGGGCGCTCGTCGTTCGTGACGTGGCTGAGCCGCATCGCCACCAACCTCTGCTTCCGCCGACGCGGCAAGGCGGAGGTGCCGTCGGTCTCGCTGGACGAGATGGCGCGCGAAGCCCCCGGCCACCCGGACCAGAGTCCCCCCTCAGACCAGGCGTCGCCGGAGGAGCGCCTGATCCAGGGCGAGGTCAAGAGCGCCATCCACGCCGCCGTCGCCGCGCTTCCGGAGCCGGACCAGACCGTGCTGCGACTCCGGGACATCGACGGCCTTTCCGCGATCGAGGCGAGCGAGCGGACCGGCCTGAGCGTCCCGGCGGTGAAGTCCCGGCTCCACCGCGCCCGCCGCGCGCTGCGCGAACGGCTCAACGACTACTTCCAGATCGTGGACGGCGAATGAGCCCCGCCCGGGCCGCGCGGGCTCGGGAGGCGGCGACGCGCAAAGGATCGCCCGTCGTGAGAGTGATCGACTACAATGGTGACGGCATCTGGAGCCGCGACGCCCTCCTGGCGCGCTACGCCCGCTACGCGCGCGAACTCCGAGTCGCCGCGCCGCTCGACCTGACGCCCTACGAGCACGCCACGGGGAGCACCCGGTGGGTCTACCCCGTGATGCACAAGGTCATCGACGGGATCGAGGGCGGCGACCCGGCGTGCGTCCGGATCGGGCTGGAGTTCCTGGAGGAGGACGCCCGCTTCACCTTCGGCAAGACCCTCAAGTCGAACACGGCGCGGGCGCTGCGGCGGGCGACCCTGGACGACGGGCAGCGGGAGCGGGTGCGGCGGCGCGTCGCCGGGATGCTCGCCGCCGGGCAGGTCCCCCACGAGTACAAGGAGTACGCCAAACTGCTGCGGCGCGTCGGCCTCGGCGGTTGGTGGCCTTACATCGAGGAGCACGCCGACCGAAGCAACCACTACGTGCGGCGCTGGTACGACTACTTCCGCCGTCACGCCCTCCCCGACCCGGTCGAGGGCCGCGGTTAGCCGTCCCCTTCCGGTAGAACCCGTGTCAGGACGCGATGCGGCGGAGCGCGCGCAGACCCGGGACGAAGAAGTACCCGCCGGCGCGCACCCGAACGAACTGCGGCACGCGCTTGAGGCGAACGCGCAGGGGCTGCTGCGGGATGCTGAACGCGGCCCCGTCGGGACCCCAGCCCCGGTCGCCGATGTTCGCCGCGCTGCCGATGACCGGGTCCGGCTCGTCCCACAGGCGCGCGAACTTGGGGTCGTTCAGCCACGTCTGCTGCACGAACTCGAACTGGCGGGCGATGTCGGCGTTGACGCACAGGAACAGGAGGCCCCGCTCCCGGCCGTCCGGCTCGGCGGCGGTCGGGTCGGCGTAGGGAGGGCCGTAGGGACGGCCGCGCCGCGCGATGCGGTGCCGGTTGACGACGCGCTCCGCGCCCGCGCCTTCCAGGTCGCCCAGCACGTCGCGCGGGTTCGCGCGCCGGATGTGCGCCCCCATCGGGCAGCGCAGCCCCTGCTTGTCGTCCTTCTGGAAGCCGAAGGCGTCGAACCCGTCGCGCGGCGTGCCCTCGGGAGGCGGCGCGCAGGGGTAGTTCGCGAGCGGCGCGCCCCAGCGCCACCGGCCGACCATCTTGGCCGCGATGTACTCGTGCCCCGCGACGCTCCCGGTGTCGACGCCCCCGCCGCCCGGGGCCGCGAGCGCGTCCGCCTGCGCGCGGCAGTACTCCCAGAACGCGGGCACGTCCTGCTCCAGTTTGCGGAACACCAGGTAGGTGCCGTTGCGCCCGAGGTCGGCCCCCATGCCGGGCACCGACGGCGACGGCGGCAGCAGGCCGTACTCGTTCTGGTAGCCGAGCAGGAACTCGCCCGCCTTGATGGGCGGCGTCCCCGCCGCGGGCTTGTCGTACCCGCCCTCGATGACGACCGAGGTGATGTCGTCCCGGAAGCCGAAGTGCTCGAACGGGAAGTTGGGCGTCGCCCGCTCGTCGGCGAGGAGCGTGGCCGCGCCGGGCGTCCAGCGGTCGAGCAGGCGCGCGACCAGTCCGCCGAGCAGCTCCTCGCCGTCGGCGTAGCAGAGCAGCAGGAGGTGCGGCGTGCCCGCCTCTTCCGGGCCGCCCCACTGCCAGGTCTCCGGGGCGTTGACGCCGATGTCGCCGAGCGCGCGCGCCCGGTACTGCTCCGCCATCCCGCCGCGGAACTCGGGCGGGAACGTCGCCAGGGCGTCCTCGGGCAGGCCGAGCGCCTGCAGCCCCGCGCTCGTCAGGGCGACGTTCAGCGACTCGCGCGGGCGAAGCTCGCGCGGCAGCAGGGTCGCGCTGGTGACCTCGTCGGCGGTCTGGCGCAGGGCGGCGCGCGCGGCGTCCGCGGGCAGGTTGAAGCGCAGGACCAGGTACGCCGCGTGCGTCAGCCTCCCGAACCCGGACAGCGCCACGCCCTGGATGTCGTCGAATTCCAGCACCTGCCCGGCCGCGGTCGCCGCCGCGCTGTCGGCGCTCCCCGATGCGGTGGCGGCCGGGGTCGCCTCGGTGCGGCTGTCGCGGGCGTCCATCGTCGTGTTTGTCATCTCTGCGTCATCTCCTCGGTGTCGGAAGCCGTCCGTCAGAGGCGCTGGAGCCAGGCGGTGGCGTTGTCGCCGGGCGGGTCCGCGGCGACTTCGCGCCCCTCGCACAGCGCGAGCGCGTCGAGCAGGTTCACCACCGTGACGTCCGGATAGGCGCTGTACCAGACCTGCGTCTCGATCTGGTAGCGCCGGGTCCAGTTCTTGAACTCGGACGCCCGCCGCGAGCCGTCGCCGCCCTTGAAGCCGATCAGGCCGGACGTCGGCGGGAACCCCTCGGTGTTGCTCCAGACGCCGGTAAGGCCCACCGAGGCGCGGTCGATGAAGTCGCCGAGGTAGTTCTCCCAGCTTCCGTCGAAGTTCGAGAAGAACAGCAGGCGTCGCCCGCCGTCCACCAGCGCCCAGCGCGCGAAGTGGATCGAAGGAATGCCGCCCAGGTCGCCGCGGTTCCAGTAGAACCGCGCCAGCAGGTCCACCGCCTCGAAGACGACGCGCAGGGTCCACCGCCGCAGACGCCCCCCCTTGACCGGGACGAGGTGCGTCATCTGGTTCTGGATCAGCTGGTCCTCCCAGCCGCGCAGGCGCGCGAGGTGGCTCAGGTCCGGCGCGGGCGTCGGCTCCCACGCCGCGGCGTCCCGCTTCTCCTGCGCCCGCAGCGCGAGGATGTACGCAACTACCAATCCGACCAGCGCCGCGAGCACGCCGATCCGCCATTCGGTCGAGAGCCGCGAGACGATCCAACCGGCGACCAGGAGCGCCGCCCCGACCAGGACCGGAAGCTGCCAGTTCCACGGGGCGCGGCGCGGCGGGAGCGTCGCCCCGGTGTGCTCCGCGATGCGCGCGACCGTCCGGTGCGCCGCCTCGCGCTCGGATTCGGAGGGCGCGGGACACGGGCCGAGCCCCGGGCGGATCACGTCGTCCACGCACTCCTGCATCCGGCGGCGGTCGTCCACCGCCTGGCGAAGCTCCGCCACGCTTCGGCCGCGGCAGGCGATGTGCCGGGCGGCGTAGCGGACGCGACCGGCGTACAGGTAGTCCACCACCGCGGTCGGGTCCCGCGCGCCGGGCCAGCCCTCGCAGTGGGCGTAGACGGCTTCGAGCGCGGGCATCGCACGTTCCGCGAGGTCCCAGAGGAGCGCGCGGTCGTCGCCGTCGTGGTCGGTGCCGAAGACAAGCTGCCACGGCCCGTTCTCGCGCTCCGGCGGCAGCAGCGACCAGCGGGCGAAGTGTATCTGCCCGAAGTCGGCGAAGCGGATGAGGTGGTTGTTGCGCCGACAACCGACGTCCCGGCCGATGACCCCGAGAGCGCCGACCAGGGCCGCGCGGTGCTCCTCCCCCGGAAGCACCGTCCGCAGGATCGTCATGCTGCTCTGCTCGCGCCGCCGGAACGGGCGCTCGTTTCTGCCGCTACGCTGCTCGTTCGCCACGGTGTGCGCCTCCTTCCGCCCGTACGGCCGTCTCCTCCCGCAGCCGCGCCGCGGCGAAGAGGTGCCGTGGGAACTCGTCGTCCGCGCCCGAAGGCTCGCGCTCGGGGACGCCGTTCCTTTCGTGCCGGAGCGCGGAGATCAGCTCGTACGCCCGCCGCCGGACGCGGTTGGCGCTGCCGAGCGGCCGGTGCTCGGGCAGGCCGTGCCAGGGGGTGAACGTCAGGTGCTCCGCGAACTCGTCCCGCTCCGGCGTGTCGAACCGCTGGGGCGGGATGCGCAGCGTGGCGACCGGCCGGAACGGCGACAGGCGCTCCGACCAGCGCACGGTCGGGTCCTCCACCGGCATCGCGACCGGGTCCGCCTGAAGCTGCACCAGGAAGTCGAAGCGCGCCTCCCCGGCGTCGAGCGTGCGCGCGATCGCCTCGCGCAGGAAGTCCGGGCCGCCGCCCTGCGGCACGCGGTCCCGGGCCGCGGGAAGATCGGCGGGTCGGGCCGAGAACTTCGCCGCCATCCCCTCGCCGAAGAGCGAGGCGGTCTGGCTCCAGTACTGGGTCTGGAGCGGGTTCGCGACCGGCTGGCGCGTCGCCACCAGCAGGTTCACCAGCTCTCGCAGCCGCCAGCGCAGCGGGTTCAGGCCGTTGAAGAAGAAGCGGGGGAGCCGCCCGCCGAACATCGCGTCGAGGAACCGGACGTAGTCGGCGGCGGAGCGGACGAAGAACACCCGGCTGTTGGCGAGCACGAAGTCCTGGCTCCCGACGCCGCCGCCGCCCTGCGCGCCCGGCACCCCGAGCAGCTTGATCGACATGCCGTGCGCGTCGCGGACCGTGTCCGGGCGCATCTCGGGGGAGCTGGACGAGAAGCGCACCCACGCCGGGTACGTCGCGCCGGGCTCGCGGAACAGGCCGCGCCGAAGCTCCGGGGGCAGGTCGGGGCGGACCGTGAATTCGGCGGCGACGCAGCCGTGCGCCTTGGAGTGCTGGTCGCGCCGCGCCGGTCCCCGCGTCCCGGCCGGGTTGGCGCGGTCGAACTCGCGCCGCAGGTCCGCCTCGACGCGCGCGACGGCCTCGGCCTCGCCTTCCGGGACCCGCTCCTCGCCCAATCCGATCACGGGTTCACCTCCTCCAGGCGGACCGTGACGGCGTTGAAGTGCGCCTCGACGCGCGTGTAGCTACCGGCCTCGTCCCCGTCCCGGTCGCCGTAGATCTCGAAGCGGTTGACGATCTCGCCCTCCGGCAGCAGCTCCTTGCGGATGCTGTGGTCGGTGATCCGCCCGGCGCGGGTGGACGACCCGAGCGGGGTGACGCTGACGATCCTCCAGCCCGCGGGGGCGGTCCAGGCCGTCTCCCAGCGGCTCCAGCCTTCGACCGTGGTGTGGTCGGGGCGCGGCTCGCGGGCGTGCATGAAGGCGCGCACCTGGATGTCGTCGCCCTGGAGGCGCGTCTCCGCGGAGACGCGGAAGGTCATGTGCTCGTCGTCATCGGTGTCGAAGTCCGCGTCGCCGTCGGTGCGGCGCGGGACGAACGTGACCTTGCCCAGGCCCACCGGGGTAATCGTTTTCTGCTGCGGCCCCCGCGGGATCACCAGGACCTCGTTCTGCCCCTGGAGCGCGTCGCCCCATAAGAGGCGTATCTTGCTCACCTTGCGCTGGCGCAGCAGCTGATCGAAGTCGTCGCCGCGGACGTTGAGGTTGACGACGTAGTGCGTCGCCCGCCCGATGCGCTCCTCCGGCATCTCCATGCTCTCGCCGGTCTGGTCGGAGAAGAGTACCACGCGCAGCGGCTTGCCCGCGGCGTCGCGCCGGTCCATGTCGTACCCGGCGATCTCGATCTTCGCGCGGCTGTCCGCGGCCTCGTTGAGGTCGACGACGCTCGGGATCATGTGGCACACCGACGGGCGGACCGGCTCGGGGGTCTGCTTCAGGAGCATGGCGCGGACGCGGCGGAGCCCCTGGATGGCGCGGTCGGCCAGGAAGTCGGCGTTACACCGGAACTCGATGCCCACGGCGGCGACGCTGCGCTGCGCGAGCTGGGTCACCTCGTTGCGGACGGTGCCCTGGATGTCCTTCGGGAACTGCTCCGCCAGCTGCTGGAGAACGGCCTGCCAGCGCGTGCTGTCGCGCTCGATCTGCGCGATCGCCTGGTCGATCTCGTTGACGGCGCGGTCCACGGGCGTGGCAATGTCCAGGTTGCACCCGGCCACGGGCAGGAAGAGGGCGATGCTCGCCATGAGAACGGCCCGGCGCGTGGTGGTGGCGGCGGCGGCGGCCGTCCGCGCGGGCAGGCTGCGTTTCGACATCTGGGACCTCCGGCTAACGTCAGCGGGCCGCGGCGGCGTCGCCGCTCCCTGTGTGTTCGGTGCCCCGGCAATGACCGTTATTGACACCATAGTAACACAGGTAACGTGGGTTTAATGACAGATATAACACAACATAAAAGCTAGAAATAACACGACTTTTCGCGCGCCGGAACGGAAAGAAACGACGGCGGCGGGAGACATTCCCGCCGCCGCCGTCCCGGCTCGAAATTTTGCGCCGACGCCGCGTCAGCTCCCCTTCGGGGCGCTGTTCCTGGCGGCTGCCTCCGCTGCTGCCGCTGCCGCCTTTCCCAGATCGAACTGGCTCCAGACCGCCCCCTTCGCGTCCTCCGCCGAGACGCGGGCCTCGACCCGCGGGGCGACCGCCGCGTTCCGCTTCAGGTACGCGCGCATCGCGTCGCGGATGGACAGCGGCAGGACGCGCGTCTGGGTCGCGCCGTCGAAGCGGCAGAGCGCCTCCGCGGGGTCGCCGGGCCGGTCGCAGGACGCGACCGTGTAGCGCGCTTCGTCCTCCAGCGGCCTGCCGTTCACCTTGATCCACGCAACCCTCTGGCCCTTCGGCGCGCCGATACGCACGCGCACTTCCATGCCCGAAGGGCGCGGTCCCCAGCCGCCGCGCTGCCCGAAGGCGTCCGCGGCGAAGACCTGATCCAGGCTGTCCTCCCAGAACGTCCGGAGCTGGCGGCCCGTCAGGACCCCCACCTTCACCGGCGCGTGCATCGGGAAGATGTTATAAAGGGCCTCCTCGGTGAGCGGGCCGGGCAGCACCGGGTAGGAGAACCGGAAGCCGTTCGCCATGCCGATGTCGGCACCGGTCTCCGCACGCAGGGCGTCCGCGATCAGGTTGTCCATCGAGCTTTCGAGCACGCCCTTGCGGAACAGGTGCGTGTCGGTGTGGCCGACGACCTTCTCCAGCCGCTCCCGGTACGGCGCGCGGGCCGCCGCGACCAGTTTCGCGACCGCCGGGTCGGGGCGGTACCGCTCGGGCGTGACCTCCAGGAGTCTGTGGTCGTAGCCGACCACGCGCCCGTCCTTCACCCGGAACGTCAGCCGCGACAGGAACGACCCCTCCGCGCCGGACTGGATGACCGGCGTCGCGCCCGGCTCCGCGATCGGCTTTTCGGTGCGCTCGTGGGTGTGGCCGCCCAGGATGAAGTCCACGTTCCTGACCTGCCGGGCGAGCTGCGTCTCCTGCGCCAGGCCAAGCTCGGTGGCGAGCAGCACGACCGAGACGCCGTCGGCGCGCAGCCGGTCCACCTCGGCCTGCACGCCCTCGGTGGCGGCGGCGAAGCGCAGCCCCTTCGAGTAGTCGGGGGCCATGCTCTTGTCCACGATCACCGAGGTGACGCCGACGACCCCGACCCGTACGCCGTTCACGGTCTTCACCACCGAGGGGGCGTAGAGCCGCTTCCCGGACGCCGCGTCGTACAGGTTGATCGCCGCGACCGGATGGTTCAGTTCGGACATGCGCTGCCGGAACGCTTCCGGGCCGTACGCGTACTCCCAGTTGCCGGGCACGAAGACGTCTATGCCGAGGGCGTTGACGACCGGCACGATCGCCTTGCCCTGCGTCCACTCGGCCACCGCCGAGCCGTGGACCGTGTCGCCGACGTTGACCAGGAGGCTCTGCCGCGGGCGCGCCTCCCGCTCCCGCCGGATGGCGTCCGCCAGGAGGGCGTAGCCGCCCGCGGGCCGGAACACCGGCTTTCCGTCCGCGCCCAGGAAGATCTCGGGGTGGACGTCCAGGGCGGCGTGCGTGTCCGCCATGTGCAGGATCGTCACCTCCCGCTCTGCGCCCGCACCGATCCCTGCGTCCGCCGCCTCGGAAGGCACGAGCCAGGCGGGCATGACTGCACTTGCCGCCGCCGCTACCGCCGCCGCTACCCCCGTCATTGCTTTTCCGCGCCCGCGCAGCGAAATCCGCCGCGCGTTCTTCGTCTTGTTCTCGCCCGTCATGAAACCTCTTACTTCTCGCTGATTCCCGTTACTCCGGGCGTTTCGCCCGGCGACTCCGTCCGCGCTTCGCCCTGCCGAGACTCGACGGGGCATTTTGCCGCGGACAGTCAGGTGGGCACCCCCATCGCCGGGAGCACCCAGCGCTGGAGGATGACGTACGCCGCCACCACGAGCAGCGGCACGATCCAGTCAGACATCTTCGCGATCCTTTGCATCCTGCGCGTTCCTACGGCCGCTTGCCCGGCGTCGCGGCGGACGACGGGGCCGCCTTGTCGTGGGCCGAGCGCATCAGGGAGACCATGGCGTCGGGACCGACGAAGCCGATCGAGCGCGTCGCCGCCGTGCCGTCCGGCCGCAGGAACGCGATGGTGGGCATGCTCGTCACGGTGTAGCGGACGGCCGTCTCCGGCTCCTGGTCCACGTCCACCTTGACCGATATCCACCGGCTCCCGGCCTCGGCGATCACCTTGGGGTCGCTGTAGGTCTCGGCGTCCAGCATCTTGCACGGCGGGCACCACGTCGCGTGGAAGTCCACCATGACCGGCTTGCCGGTGCGCTTCGCCTCCTGGAGCGCCGCCGCGAGCGACGGCTGCCAGGCGATCTTCGCGGCGTTAGCGGCGGGCTGCCCGCCCTTTCCGTCCGCCGCCGCCTTTCCGCTGGCGCACGCCTCGGGACTGGCGAGGCACACGCCGAAGACGGCCGCCCCGGCGACGACCGCGGTAATGACACCGGCGGCCACGAGCGGGCCGGCCGGATTCTTTCCGAACTTTCGCATCTACTACCTCTTTCCTTCCTTCCGACACCTCTCCCGGCGGGCTACCCGCCGGGCTTGAGGTACGCCCACCCCGCCGCCTGTCGGCGGACAAGCTGGGCGACCCCGGAATCGACGGTCCCGGCGAAGGGGAACAGCGCCTCGCGCGTCACCCTCGCCCGGCGCATCGAATTCTCGCAGGCGACGAACCGGACGCCGCCGCCCTGCGCGAGTTTCTGCATCCGCGACGCCTGGGCCGCGTTCCCGGCGCGCAGCAGCATCGGGAGCGCCTTGCCGTAGACCACGACCTCCGCCTCGACGCCTTGCGGCCCGAGCGCGGCGCGCAGATTCTCGACGTTGCGCAGCAGCGCGTCGGCGTACTCCGCGCCGCCGACGCTGGCGTCGATGACGACGCGGGAGACGCCCCCCCTCACTTCCCCGACCCACTGGCCGCCGCCGCGGCGACCCCCGCCGCGGGTTCGGCGGCGTGGAACAGGTCTTGCGCGTCCGGCTCGGCGCACGGGCGCGTGGTCCACGCGCCCCAGCCGCCGCGGACGTTCGCCACGCCCGGGACGCCCGCCCGCTCCAGCAGGCTCGCCGCCAGCGACGAGCGGTAGCCGGAGCCGCACATGGTCGCCACGCCCGGACGGCCCGACGCCGCGATCTCGGCCAGGCGGGACGGAAGCTGCGGAAGCGGCGACCACTCCGCGCCGTCCACGCGCCCCTCCTCCCACTCGCCGGGCGTCCGGACGTCGAGCAGGGCGCTCCCGCCCGCGACCCAGTCCCGGACGTCGCAGACGTCCACCTGCGGCGTGGAGCGCACGTCCAGGCCCGCCGCCCGCCAGGCGTCCGGGTCCGCCGGGACGTACCCGGCGACGTTGTCGTAGCCGATGCGCGCCAGCTCCAGCCACGCCCTTTCCGCCGCCTCCGCGGAGTCCGCCACCAGGACGACGCGCGCCTCGGGCCGCACGAAGAACCCGGCCCAGGTGGAGAACATCGCGCTGCCGACGCCGACGTTCAGGCTGCCCGCGACGTGCGCCGCGCCGTACGCTTCCGGCGTCCGCGTGTCGATCACCGCCACGTCCGGCGAGACCTCGCGCAGCGTCTCCGCGCCGAGGCGCTCGGGCCGCGGCAGCGACGAGAGCGGCGCGGCCCCCTTCAGGTTCTGGCCGACGTCGTAGGAGAAGTAGGCCGGGCGGTCCGGCAGGTTCGACGTCATCGCCTCCACGAACGCCGCGCGGTCCGGGTAGCGGTTGGCCCAGTTGCCGCGCTTTTCGGCCCCAATCGTGGTCTCCGGGGCGGTCCCGATCTTGCGCCCGCAGAGCGACCCCGCCCCGTGCGCCGGGTAGACCAACGTGTCCTCGGGCAGCGCGTAGAGGACCGAGTGCAGCGTGTCGTAGAGGGCGTCCGCCATCGCCTTCGGGTCCGCGGTGGCGTCGCGCAGGTCGGGCCGGCCGACGTCGCCGACGAACAGGATGTCGCCGGTGTAGACGATGCGCGTCCCCGCCGCGGCGTCCTCCACGTAGTAGCTCATCGAGTCCGGCGAGTGGCCGGGCGTGTCCAGCGCGCGCACCGTCAGCGGGCCGACCGCCACCTCCTCGCCGTGCTTCAGGCTCGTGTGCGAGTACTGCGCCCCCTCCACCTTCTCCGATATGTAGATCGTCGCGCCGGTGCGCCGCGCCAGCTCGACGTGCCCGGAGACGAAGTCCGCGTGCGGGTGCGTCTCGAAGATCGCCACGATCTTCGCGCCGCGGCGCTCCGCCGCCGCGATATATTCGTCCACGTCGCGCTTCGGGTCCACGACCGCCGCCGCGCCCGCGCCCTCCGCGCCGAACAGGTACGACGCGTGCGCCAGTCCCTCGACAAAGAACCGTTCGTTAAACACAGCTATCTCCTCCGTTACTTTCTTGCGTTACTTATCGATCGGATCAGCCGCCCGTGATCAGGGCCAGGAGCGGCCGAACGTTCATGACGATGAGGTAGCCCGCCACCGCGAGCGAGAGTCCGCCGAACGCCTTCTTCAGGCCGCCGGGCTTCATCCGCTTCCCGAGCGCCATGCCGACGAAGATACCCGCGACCGACGCCGCGGTGAGCGCGGCGGCCAGCGCGCCCGCCCCGGCGCTCAGTTCCCCGGCGTGGGCCGCGAAGCCCGAGAGCGAGTTGGCCGCGATGACCGCGAGCGACGTTCCGACCGCCGGGGCCATCGGCATCTTGGCGAACCTCAGGAGCGCGGGCACGATCAAAAACCCGCCGCCGACCCCGAGGAACCCGGTGACCACTCCCACCCCGAAGCCCGCCAGCAGGCACTTCCAGGCAACACACTCGGCCTTTCGCGAGACCTCGCCCTCCGGCCCGCCCCGCGCCATGCGGAGCCCGACCCAGATCATCAGGGCCGCGAAGACGGTCATGAGAACCGGCGGCGGGACGAGCGGCGTCAGGCGCGCGCCGACCGCCGCGCCGACCACGCCCGCGCCGCCATACAGCAGCGCAGCCTTCGGGTGGACGTTGCCCTGCCGGGCCTGCACGACCGCGCCGACCGCGGCGGTCGCGCCGACGACCGCCAGCGACAGCGCGACCGCCTCGCGCACCGGCAGACCCGCCACGTACACCAGCACCGGCACCGTGATGATCGAGCCGCCGCCCCCGACGAGGCCCAGCGTCACCCCGATCCCGCCGCTCAGAACCAGCGCCGCCCAAACGCCCGCGGTCCACATGCCCGTTCCCTCCCCTCATCCCGATGGATACGGCGAGCGCGCGAAAGGGTGCAAACTTTCGGGTTGCGCCCGGACGCTCGGCGGGTAAGAGCGATTGGAGCGCGGCGGCTTCGGTCATATATACGCAGATAGTGATATTTGAATCCCGGATAATAGAGTTCCGGGCGGAAGGCGGGAGCGGCGATGGTTCTGGAGACGGTGGAGGCGGGCGGGCTGGCGCACCTTTCGTACCTGCTCGGCGACGACGCCGCGGGCGTCTGCGCCGTCATCGACCCGCGCCGGGACGTCGAGGTCTACCTGGACCTCGCGCGCCGCAACAACCTGCGCGTTACCCACATCCTCGAGACCCACATTCACGCCGACTTCGTTTCGGGCAGCCGCGAGCTTGCCGCCCGGACGGGCGCGCCGATCTACGTCGGCGCGGCGGCGGACGGCTACGGGTTCGACCACGAGCCCCTGAAGGACGGCGACACGCTGGAGGTCGGCGTCCTGACCCTGCGCGTGCTGCACACACCGGGACACACGCCGGAGCACGTCTGCTACCTCGCGAGCGGCGGCAAGGGGTCGTCGGAGCCGTGGGGCCTCTTCTCCGGCGACGCGCTGTTCGCGGGCGAAGTCGGGCGGCCCGACCTGCTCGGCGGCGGCTCGGAGAAGAAGCTCGCCGCCGCGCTCTACCACTCGCTCCACGACACGATACTGAAACTCGGCGACGAGGTGGAGGTCTACCCCGCGCACGGCGAGGGGTCGCCGTGCGGCGGGAGCATCGGCGACCGCAACACCACGACCGTCGGCTACGAGCGGCTCCACAACCCCAAGCTGAAGCCCATGAGCGAGGCGGCGTTCGTCGAGAAGGTGCTGACCGGCCTGCCCCCCGCCCCGACCTACTACCGGCGCATGAAGAAGGTGAACGCCGAGGGACCGGCAGTCCTCGGCTGTCAGCGACTCCTGCCCACGCTCGACCCGGAGCGCTTCGACGCGGAGCGGCGCAAGCCGGGGACGGTCGTGGTGGACGCGCGCGAGATCGAGGCGTTCGGCGGCGCGCACGTCGCCGGGGCGCTCAACGTCGCCCTGCGCGCGGAGTTCCCGGTCTGGTCGGGCTGGATGCTGCGGCCCGAGCAGACGATCCTCCTCGTCACGCAGGACGCGGCCGACGTCGAGACGGTCGAGACGCACCTGATCCGGGTGGGCCTGGAGAAGCTGGGCGGGTACCTGCGCCAGGGAATGCGCGGCTGGCTGGAGGCGGGCCTGCCGTTCGAGACGCTCCCGCAGATGAGCGTCCACGAACTGCACGACCGGGTGCGCAGTAAGCGAAAAGGCGACGGCCTCCAGGTGCTGGACGTCCGCCGCGACGACGAGTGGGAGGCCGGGGCAGTCCCGACCGCGAAGCACGCGTTCGTGCCCGACCTCCGGAAGCGGCTGGACGACCTGGGGCTCGACCGCGAAAAGCCGCTCGCGGTCTACTGCGGGAGCGGCTACCGCGCGAGCATCGCGGCGAGCCTCCTCAAGGCGGAGGGTTTCGCCGCGGTCGAGAACGTGCCCGGCAGCATGAAGGCGTGGAAGGCCGCCGGGTTCGCGACCGAAAAGCCCGGGACGGGCGACGACAGGGACGACGAAGAAGAGTAGACGGCACCCGAAAGGAACGAAACGATGCAGGGAATGCGGATCAACGACGAGATGACGGTCGCCGGGCAGGTGACGCCGGAAGACCTCCGGCAGGCGGCAAGCGACGGGTTCAAATCGGTCCTGAACCTGCGCGCGCCGGACGAGGAGGGCGCGCTCCCCGACGAGCGGCGGCACGCGGAGGCGGCGGGCCTGGATTACGTCAACATCCCGGTGAAGAAGGACGAGATCAACGACGACCTGGCGACGCGCGTCCTCGCCGGGATAGACGACCTCCCCAAGCCCGCGCTCATCCACTGCGGCACCGGCATGCGCGCGGGAGCGATGGCGATGATGAACGTCGCCACGCGCAGCGGCATGAGCGCGGACGCCGCGATGGATAAGGCCCGGTCGATGGGCTTCGACTGCGACAGCGAGCCGCAGCTAAAGGCGTTCTTCGAGAAGTACGTCGATTCGCACAACGCCGGGAGCGGCGGTGGCGGCACGGCCGCGTAGTCTCCGGCGGCCCGGGAGGCGTATTTCCGGCCCCGCGGCAGGTATTATGCATCACCACCACGGGAACGGAGACGACGATGAGCGACGCGGCGCGGCGGTCGGAAACGGAGTCAAACGGCGTCGGCGGACTGATCACCCGCCAGAGTCAGCCGCGGAACCTGGAGTCCCCCTTCTGGGCGCTGGACGGGCCGATCACGCCGAACCACCGCTTCTACGTGCGGAGCCACTTCCCGGAGGTCCCGGCGCTCGACCCGGCGACCTGGACGCTGACGGTGGAGGGGGCGGTCGAGCGCCCGTTCGCGATCGGTTACGACGAGCTGACCGCGATGCCGTCGCGGGACGTGACCGCGACGCTGGAGTGCGCGGGCAACGGCCGCGTGTTCCTGAAGCCCCCGGCAAAGGGGGTGCAGTGGGAGCGCGGCGCGGTCAGCACGGCCGTCTGGACCGGCGTCCCGCTGCGCGACCTCCTGGAGCGGGCCGGGGTGCGCCCCGGAGCGGTCGAGGTGGTGCTGGAGGGGGCGGACCGCGGAAAGCTCTCCGAGGAGCCGAAGTCGCCCGGCGAGATCTCCTTCGCCCGCAGCCTGCCGCTGGAGCGGGCGACGGCGCGCGAGGCGGACGTCCTCCTGGCCTGGCGCATGAACGGCGAGACCCTGACGCCCGCGCACGGCTTCCCCCTGCGGGCCGTCGTGCCGGGCTGGTACGCCATGGCGTCGGTCAAATGGCTGACCCGGCTCGCCGTCGTGGACCGGCCGTTCGCGGGGTTCTTCCAGACGGTGGACTACTCCTACTGGGAGCGCGAAGGCGAGGACGGCCTGCCGCCGCAGATGCGGCCGATCACCGAACTGGACGTGAAGGCGCAGATCGCGCGGCCCGCCCCGGGCGAGTCGCTGCCGCGCGGGACGGAGTTTCGCGTCTTCGGCGCGGCGTGGGGCGGGGGCGGCGCGCCCGTGGAAAAGGTCGAGGTCAGCGCCGACGGCGGCCAAACGTGGCGGGAGGCACGCCTGCTCGGGGAGGCGACGCCGAACGCCTGGCGGCTGTGGGAGTTCCCGTGGCGGACGCCGGACGAGCCGGGCGCGCACTCGCTCGTCGCCCGCGCCACCGACGCGCGCGGGAACGCGCAGCCCGCGGAGCACGACCCGGGGCGCTGCGGCTACCGCGTGAACTTCCCGGTTCCCGTCGAGTTCGACGTGTATTGAAGAAACGGAGAAGCGTCCTT
>DATLHN010000809.1:0-7233 GCA_035539875.1 Armatimonadaceae bacterium | reverse complement strand
CACCCCACCATCGCGGCTTCGATCTCGGCTTCTACCTCGTCCGGGAGTTTTCGCCCGTCGGGCCCGAAGAACTTGATGCCGTTATCCGCCATCGGGTTGTGCGAGGCGGAAAGGACGACGCCTGCGAGCGCGCCCGGCCGGTGTGTCGTGATAAAGGCGACGCCGGGCGTGGGCAGCACGCCGACCGATACGACGTCGACCCCTTGCGACAGGATTCCGGCGACCAGCGCCGATTCCAGCAGGTCGCCCGAGCGGCGCGGGTCGCGGCCGACGACGACCTCGCGCGGCCCGCCCGAGGCGTGAGAGGTGAGTACGTGGGCCGCAGCCGCGCCGAGCGCCATGGCGAGCGACGGGGAGAGTTCGGTGTTGGCGACGCCGCGGACGCCGTCGGTTCCGAAGAGCTCACGAGTTTTCAGGGGGGGATTATGAGACACGTTTGTGATCAATGGTATCCTTCTGGAAATTCAGTCGCCGCCGCTGCCGCCGACCCCGGGACTGGCCCCGGCGGACGGACGCGGGGCCGGGAGCGGCGACGGGCTGGCCGCGGGTGTCGGAGTGGGAGTGGGAGTCGGCGTCGGCGGCAGCGGCGGCGGTTCTACCGGCTCCACCGTCAGTCGGACCTTCACGGTCGGTTCGCCTTCGAAGCGCACGCCGCCGGGCGGTCGGAGGCGCACGGTGCGCACCGTGTCGCTCCTGATCCCGGTGACGTCCACCGTCACCTCGATGCTGGAACGCCCGTTCAGGACCTCTATCGGGCCGATCGCGACCACCTGGTCCGGCTCCGGGCGGTAATCCTTGACCGTATACCCTGCGGCGGGCTGCCCCTGCAGGTCTACCGAGACGAGCAGTTTCTGGCGCACGGGAAGGGTGTTCAGTTTGGAGCTTACCGTGACCTCTTTCGGTTCGATCTCGACCGTGTCCACCACCCGCTTCTGGCTGTCCTCGGCCGTGACCGTGACCGACCGCTGGACGCTCCGCTCGTTCTCCCCCGCCTCCACGCGCGCGACGACCCGCGCGACCCGCGCCACTTCATTCGCCGGCCCGCGCACCGTCACGTGCCGGGGTTGCGCTTCGCCGTCGGAGTACTTGAACCCCACCGGCGCGGTTCCGGTCACGAAGGCGTCGACGGTAAACCTCTGCGACTCCTTCTTCTGGAGCCTTACCTTGACGACCCGGTTTTGAGGGAGTATGTCGCCGCGGACCCCGGGCGGGAAGGCGTACTCGACGTTCGCGGTATGCTCTCCCGGCCCTACCCCTTCTAGCTCTACCTGCCCGGAAACGTCCGTGGGCTTGAGTGCGTTGATGGCGGAGGTAAACCCGGAGACGGTGATGGTCCGCGTCGGCAGGGGCTGTGCCAGGGTGAGTTCGCCGGACAGGCGCACCGGCTTTAGCTGCACCAGAACGTCGCGAGTCGTCCGGGGGTTCTGCTGACTGTACGCCACGTAGTAAAGCACGAGGGCGATCAGGAGCGAAAGAAGTTTGTAGCCGACGTTACGCCGGAGGGAGATCAGGTTCATGGCTGCGGCTTCTCATCCGGCCTCGTCGCGCCGGGACCCGGCGCGGGTGGGGTCGCGGGAGTGATCGGCCCCGCCCCCTTGCCGTTGGACTTGCCGTTGGACCGCCGGCGGGAGAAGTTAAGCGACACCGAGCCGTTGCGTGGCTTCTTCCCGATGCTCTTTCCGAACGCCTCGTAGAGCTTCTGGCGGAGCTTGTCGTCGTTCAACCCGCGGTTCAGCTTGCCGTTGACCGCGATGGACACGGTGCCCGTCTCCTCGCTGACGACTACCACGACGGCGTCCGACGCTTCGGAAACGCCGATCGCGGCCCGGTGGCGCATGTGGACGTTGGCGGAGATGTTCGGGGAGTCCGACAGGGGCAGCGTGCATCCGGCGGCGGCGATCCGGCTTCCCCGGATGATCACGGCGCCGTCGTGGAGCGGCGTGCCGACGTAAAAGAGAGTCGCCAGCAACTCCGAGGAGACCTCGGAGTCTACGACCGTGCCGGTCGCGATGATGTCGTCCAGACCGGTCTCCCGCTCCAGAACCATCAGCGCCCCGGTCTTGCGGGCAGCGAGGAGCATGGTCGCGCGTACGACCTCCTCCAGAGTCGCCGTATTGTCCTCGCGGCTCGTCGACGACAGCGGCGCGCCCCAGAAGTCCAGGCGACCCAGCTTCTCCAGGATCTCGCGCAGCTCGGGATAGAGCAGGATGACGATGGCGACCGGGCCGAGGGGGGTGATCTGCCGCAGCAGCCAGTTGGTCGTGACCAGCCCCATGACTTCGGAGCCGAGCACGAGCGCGAAGAAGACCCCGATGCCGATCAGAATCTGCCAGGCGCGCCGCCCCTTCGCCAGCAGGATCAGTCGGTACAGGATGTACGCGACGAAGGCGACGTCGACTGCCGCGCGCAGGAAGTCCAGCAGATTAAAGTCTTTGAGGAGTTCGAGGAGCCGGGTCACGGGTGGAACGTCCCGCCCCGGCGCGCCCGTTTTCGCGGGGCAGAACTGCTCGCGGGCGGCGCGTCGGCGGCGATTTCAGTATAGCACTTCCGGCGACACACCGGCAAACCCGTATGCCGGGTTCTGCGGTACTATTAGAGGATGAGGGTGACGACCGCGGCGGAGATGCGCGCCATCGACCGGCGCGCGACGGAGGAGTACGGCATCCCCGGCGTCGTGCTGATGGAGGCCGCCGGAGCCGCCTTCGCTCGCGCCATCGTCGAGGAGTCGGGCGGCATTGTCCGGGGCCGCTCCGTCGCGATGGTCTGCGGCAGGGGCAACAACGGCGGGGACGGCTTCGTCGCCGCGCGCCACCTCGCCAACGCCGGTGCCTTAGTCACTGTGTTCCTGCTCGGTTCCCCGGACGGCTTGAAGGGCGACGCCGCCGCGCACTTCGTTCCCCTCCGGGCGATGAGGATTCCGCTCGTCTCCGCCGGTGACGGGGCGTTAGAGGGCGGCGATTCGCTCGCCCGATTCGACCTCATCGGGGACGCCCTGTTCGGCACCGGCCTGAAGTCCGGATTGGACGGTGCCGCCCTCCGACTGATCGACGCGATCAACGACGCCCAGCGCCCGGTGGTCGCCGCCGACGTCCCGAGCGGCGTGAACGCCGACACAGGCGCGCTGGCGGGCGACACGGCGATTTACGCGACGCGCACCGTCACCTTCGCCCTGCCGAAACCCGGGCTGCTCCTCTACCCCGGCGCGGAGTTCGTCGGCAGCCTGACGGTCGCGGACATCGGCATCCCCGCGACCCTCCTCCGCGACGACGCCATCCGCGCCGAGCGCGTCACGCTGGAGACGATCCGCCGCGCCCTCCCGCCGCGAACACAGAGTCGGGACGCGAACAAGGGCTCGCACGGGACGGTCCTCGTGATCGCGGGAGCCGCGGGCATGGCGGGCGCGGCGTCGCTGACCGCGCTCTCCGCGCTGCGCGCGGGGGCGGGCCTCGTCATGCTCGCCGTGCCCGAAAGCCTGCTGGACACCGCCGCCGCCCTCGCCCCCGAGGTCGTCCTCAAGACCCTGGCCGAGACGGCCGAGCGGACCCACGGGGGAGACGGCGCGCTGGAGGCGGCGCTGGAATTGGCGGAAAAAGCCGATTCCGTTGCGATAGGCCCGGGTTTTTCGCGGAACACGGACGCCATGTCCTTCGTCCAATCGTTTGTACGGCGAACTGCATGCCCGCTCGTCATCGACGCGGACGGCCTGAGCGCTCTAGCGGAAGGCGGCCCGGAGATAACCGCCGCGCGAAACGCGTATCCGACAGTAGTGACGCCGCACCCGGGCGAGGCGGCGCGCCTGCTCGGCATCGAGACGGGCGCGGTACAGGAAGACCGAATCGGCGCGGTGAACGAGATCGCAACCCGGTACCGTGCGGTGACGTTACTCAAAGGGGCACGGACCCTGATCGCCCCCTCGGGCGGCGGGAGGCTTTACCTGAACCGACCGGGGACGCCCGCCCTGGGAACGGCAGGGAGCGGCGACGTGCTGACCGGCGTCCTCGCGGCGCTGCTGCCTCGTCGGCACGAACTTGCGGCAACGTTCTCCGCGGCCTACGTACACGCTCTGGCGGGCGAGATCGCCGCCCGCGAACTGGGGGCAGCGGGGGTCATCGCGACCGACGTGCGGGACAGACTGCCGCGCGCCCGACAAATGCTTTACGAATCCGACGACCTGGACGACCCGCTATGACGAGAATCCTTCTCCCCGCCCTCGCCCTGATCGCCCTCGCCGGAGCGGCGTCGCCGTCTCCCGCGTTCGGGCAGTCGTCGCCGCCACCGGCGGCACCGCCCGGCCCGGCGACGCAGGGGAAGTCTGCCCCGGCCGCCGCCGGGCCGAAGCGAACCGTCACCCTGACGCCGGAGCGACCCGGGACCTATTCCTACTGGGTCGTGCAGGGAGGCTCCGGGCAGGGAAGCGTCGCGACGCTGAACCCGGGCGACGCCTCCGCACGCGTGGCGCTCACCGGCGAGGCCGAGTCGATCACGGTGCTCGACGAGACGACCGGGCTCACCGCGAGCAAACCGGTGAGGGCGGCGAAGGACGGCGCGGCGGTCAAGGTTTCCCCGTCGGATTTCACGAAGGCGCATGCCGTGGTCGTCAGGGTGACGGCGGGCGGCAAGCCGGTCGAGAAGGCGTCGGTGACGCTCAAGGACGCGAAGGGCGGCGGCGGGAGCCGCGTCCTCACCGCGGGCGACAACGGGTCGGTGATCTTCAACGACATCGCCCTCGGGAAGGCGACCGTGACCGCCACCTACGGCGCGAACGACTCCGAGACGGCGACTCAGGAGACGAACATCGTCCCCGCGAAGGGGGGCGGCCCCGTCGAGGTTGCGCTCGCCCTCTCGGGGAACGTGCCGACGCTCGACGCGCCCGCCGCCACCGGCGGCTCCGCGGCTCCCGGGACGACCGGCACCCCGGGCGCGCCGACGATCGTGGTCCAGCCCGCCACGCCCGCTGCGGAACCCGAGCCGCGCAACGACTGGGTCTCGGGCATCATCGGCATCCTGCTCCTGATCGGCGGCGCGTTCTTCGGCATGCGCTACCTTAAGAACCGGGGCATGACCGTCACCGACGCCATCCAGAGCGGGCTCAAGAGCGTCGGCGCGGAGATGCCGCAGGACGCGCCGGGCGCGAACGGAGTCGGGCACCTCAAGCCCGCCGCTCCGTCCCTGCCTCCGCTGCCCTCACTCAATGACCTGCCTTCGGGCGGGACAGCGTCGCCGTCGGTCACGCTCGCAGGTGCGCCCGCCGCCGTCGCCGTCCCGGCGAACCTGCCCGGGTCGGGCCCGCGCCTGATCGGCATGGCGGGCGCGGTATCCGGCGAAATCGTCAACCTGGAAGCGGCCGAGGTGACCGTGGGGCGGGACGCGGCGAACTCGCTGCCGCTCCCACTGGATACCACCGTCTCCCGCAGGCACGCGCGCTTCGCTCCCGGCGGCAGCGGCGGCTGGGAAGTCGTGGACGAGGGCTCCAGCAACGGCACCTACGTCAACGGGCGAAAGACGGACCGGCAGACGCTCCAACCGGGCGACGAGGTCCAGATCGGCTCCGCCCGCTTCCGCTTCGAGGTCTGAACAGCACACATGAGCAGCGCAACCGGACGCGTGGTTCTGCTGACGCTCGCGGGGATCGCCGCGGGCCTCCTGACGTGGTTCTTCTCCGACCTGTCGGGCCTTATCCGCCTGCCCGACACCGGCGGCGCGCTGACGGCGCGCGAGAACCTCCAGCAGGCGCTCGTCTGCACCGTATTCGGCGCGCTGATCGGCGCACTGCTCGGCGTGGCGGACGGACTCGCCTCGGGGACGCGTGGCCAGTGGCCGAAGATCGTCGGCATCGGGCTTCTGGTCGGTGGGGTGGCCGGGTTCGTCGGAATCCAGTTCGGGATGGCGTTCTACGGCTTCCTGCATACTGAGTCCGTCACGAATCCCTTCTCCTTCCTGCGGAACGTCCTCGCCCGCGCCCTCGGGTGGGCGTTCATCGGCGCACTCGCGGGCACCGCGGACGGCATCCGCAAGTGGAGCGGGCGCGTCCTCCGCAACGGCATGATCGGCGGGTTCATCGGCGGCCTCTTCGGCGGCATCGCGTTCGAGACCAGCGTCTACGTGCTCGTCGGCCTGCGCTCCCCCGCCGTCGTATCGCGCCTCCTGGGTTTCGTCATCACCGGCGCGATGATCGGCTTCTTCATCGCCCTCGTCCAGCAGCTTCTCAAGGAGGCGTGGGTCCGGGTGGTCGTCGGCCGCAACGAGTTCAAGGAGATCCTGGTCGAGAAGGCGGAGACAAAAATCGGCCGCTCCGAGCTGTCTGACGTCCCTCTGTACGGCGACACCCACGTCGCGAAGACGCACGCCCTGCTGCTTGCGGGCGACGGCGGGAAGTTCGTCCTCAGGGACGTGAGCGGCATGCCGGGCGGCCTGGTCGTGAACGGCGAGCCGGTGCAGGGCGAGCGGCCCGTCCGCGACGGCGACCAGATCGTCATCGGGTCGAAAACACTGGTCTTCCACGAGCGGTACACCCGGCAGCGGACCGCGCCCGCGCCGAAGGACGTCGCCGCGCCGCGCCCCCACCCCGCCGCGTCGTCGGGGCTTCCCTCGCTGAACGACCTTCCCGGAGCCGGTGCCGCCGCCCCGGTTCCCGCCAGCGGCGCCGCGATGGCCTCGAATTACTCGCCCGGCATCGCGGGCGGCGGCGCGGGCGCGTTCTCCGGGGCGTCCCCGGGGTCGCGCCTGGTCGCAGTCGCCGGGCCGCACGCCGGGGCGGCGTTCGCCCTCGCCGCCGGCGCGGTGATCGGGCGCGACCCGGGGGCCGACATCGCCCTGCCGCACGACACCCAGGCGTCCCGGAGGCACGCGCGCATCGTGCAGGAGGCGCTGTCCTTCGCCATTGAGGACGCCGGCTCGACCAACGGCACGTACGTCAACGGTCAGCGCGTGACGCGGCAGACGCTCCTACCGGGCGACACGGTCGTCGTCGGGTCCACGTCGCTCCGCCTGGAATAGGACTACGAATCTTCTGACAGGGAGAATGCAGTGAGTAATGACAGGACGCAGATCGGGGCGGGACCGACCATGCAGGGGGCGGCGACGGTCGCCCTGGACCCGAACCGGACGCAGATGGCCACACCACCGCCCCCGGGCGCGGGCGGTCAGGGCGGCACTCCCCTCCTGCTCTCGGTGCGGGTGGGCGCAAAGGTGGCCGACGCCCGCGCCCGGGGGCGGTGGTGTGGCCATCTGCGT
>DATLHN010000808.1:0-4516 GCA_035539875.1 Armatimonadaceae bacterium | reverse complement strand
CTGTGGGGGGGCGTACCCCGGCGGGGCGTGGTGGGTGGAACTGGACAGCGCGCGCACCGAGGCCGACCTGCTGGAGCGGGTCGCGGGCGTACTGCGCCTGGAGCCGAGCGCGGATGTCGCCTCGCAGGTGGCGGAGCGGCTGCGCGGCGCGGGCGGGCCGTCCCTGCTCGTGCTCGACAACACCGAGCAGATAGAAGCCGCGAGCCGCGCCGTGGCGTCTCTTCTCAAAGCCGTGCCCGACCTCACCTGCCTGACGACGTCACGGCGTGCGCTGGAGATCGCCGCCGAGAAACTTCAGGAGGTCGAGCCGCTGCCGCAGGACGAGGCGGAGGCGCTTTTCCTGGACCGCGCACGGGCGCGGCAGGCGGATTTCGAGCGTACGCCGGAAAACGAAGGCGACATCGCCGCGCTGGTGCGCGCGCTGGAGGGGGTGCCGCTCGCGATCGAGATGGCCGCCGCGCGCATCGGGATGATGACCCCGCGCGACATCCTCGCCCGGCTTACCGAGCGGTTCCGCCTGCTCCAGACGCGCTCGACCCACCTGCCGCCCCGCCAGCGCACCCTGCTGGAGGCCGTGGACTGGTCCTACGACCTGCTCACCGAGGACGACCGCGACCTTCTGGGACAGGTCGCCGTCTTCCACGGCGGGTTCACGCTGGAGGCCGCCGAGGCGGTCTGCGACGTCTTCGACATCTTCGAGGGCGTGGACAGCCTGCGGCGGCACTCGTTCCTGCGCGCGACTACCGACGACCGGGCGCAGACGCGGCGCTTCGCCATGCTTGAGTTCCTGCGCGCCTACGCCGAGCGCAAGCGGGAGGAGCAACTAGGCGCGGAGGCGGGCGACGCGGTGCGTAAGCGGCACGCCCGGTACTACCGCGACCTGGCCGAGGAGAAGGTCCCGCTGCTGCGGACGGCGGACGAGGCCGAGGCGCACGCGGCCGTCGCCGCCGAGCTGGAAAACCTGCGCGCCGCGCTCGCGTTCGCCGAGCGGACAGCCGACCATGAACTGTGCGCTCGCCTCGCGCTCGCCCTCTCGACGCCGCTGCACGACCTCGGCTACTGGGACGAGCTTACGCGCGTTTTGGCGTCGGGCCTCAAGGCCGCCGACTCCGCCGGGGACGACCGGCGGCGCGCGGCCCTCACCCTGCGAGTCGCCAGTCTGGCACACGACCGGGGCGACCTCGACGCCGCCCGCGCGGGCGCGGAATCGGCGCGCGCCCTCCGCGAGGCGGCGAACGACGCGGAAGGGATCGCCGACGCGGAAAACCTGCTCGGGCTGATCGCGATGGACGCGGAGCGGTACGACGAGGCGGAGGCGCACCTCGTTTCGGCGCGAGACCGGCGCGCGCCCGGGGACCACGCGGGCATCGCGCACGCGCTCTACAACCTCGCCCGACTTGCGTCCCTGCGCGGCGACCAGACGCGGGCGCGCGCCCTCTACGAGGAGAGCCTGACGCCCCGGCGCGCGTCGGGCGACCTGCGCGGCGAAGCGAAGACCCTGCTCTCGCTCGGCGCGGTCGCGTACCTCGCGGACGACTTCGCCGGGGCGCGCGATCACTACGATACCGCGCTCGGATTGCTGCGCGTCCTCGGCGACGTCCAGGGCATCGCGACGCTGCTGTACAACCTCGGCGAACTTGCCGAAAAAAACGGGGACATGTCGCGCGCGATCATGCTCTACCATCATGCGGAGGAGCGGTTCCGCAGCCTGTCGTCGCCGCTGGCGGACCTGGCGAAATCGGAACTGGACCGCCTGCACGACGTGCTCGGCGAGGAGGCCTGGTCGGACGCCCGCCGCGCAGCGTCCGAATGCTCCTGGGAGACACTATGTTGAAACTCGGCACCTGCCTCGCCCTCGCCGTCACCCTGGCCCTGCCCGCCGCCCGCGCCCAACAGCCGCCGCCGACTACACCCGCGCCCGCGCCCGCCGCGAAGCCGGAACTGGTGCTGAACGTCGGCCACACCGGGACCGTGCGCGCGGTCGCGTTCTCGAAGGACGGGCGCACCGTCGCCAGCGCGGGCGACGACCGCACGGTCAAACTGTGGGACGCCCGCACGGGCGCACTCCGGGCGACCCTGACCGGGCACGGCGCGCCGGTGCGGGCGCTCGCGCTCTCGTCCGACGGCGGCGCGCTCCTCTCAGTCAGTCTCGACGGCAGCGTGCGTGGGTGGGCGGTCCGGAGCGGCGCGCGCCTCGGGACGCTGCCGCCGCCCGCGGAGGCGTCGGGGAAGACCCTGCGCGCGGTAGCCGTCACCCTTCTGGACGACCGGACGCCGCTGGCGGCGTCGGCGGACGAGAAAGGCGTGGTGACCCTCTGGAAGGCGTCGGGCGGCGCGGACGGCAAGGACGCTACGCCGGAACTGGTGGCAGGCATTCCGCTGCCGCCGGGTCGCGAGAAGCCCGTCTCCGCGCTCGCGCTCTCGCCCGACGGCAAGACGCTGGTGGCGGGCACCGACGACGGCTGGCTGGCGCTCTACGACACCGAGGACGGCGCGCTCCAGCGGCAGATCAAGAGCCACGCGATGCCCGTCGAGGGGCTGGCGTTCTCGGCGGACGGCGCACGGCTGGCGGACGCCAGCGCGGACGGCGACGCGCACGTGTGGGACGTGGCGACCGGCAAGCGGCTGGCGATGCTTCACCAGAACGCGCCCGGCGACGGGGTCGGGGCGGTGTCCTTCTCCCCGGACGGGCAGGCGGTGGCGACCGGCGGCGCGATGGTGCTGAAGGACGGCCCAAACGCGCCCGCGCTGCGGGAGAACGCGCTCCTCTGGGACCTGCGCGCCCCCGACGCCCCGAAGGAGGGGCCGAAACTCGCCGGGCACGCGCGCTACGTCCACGCGCTCGCCTTCTCGCCCGACGGGCGCACGGTCGCCAGCGCGGGCCGGGACCGCGCCGTGCGGCTCTACGACCGGTCGAGCGGGAAACTCCAGCGGGTACTGGGCGGGACGCAGCAGGTGCTCGCCCTCGCGCCCTCGCCGACGGCGAAGGTGTTCGCGACGGGGAGCGCGGACGGCGCGGTGCGCCTCTGGAGCCGCGAGACGGGTGAGGTCTTGCGCGTCCTGACCGGACACGCCGGGCCGGTGAACGCCGTCGCCTTTTCCGCGGACGGGAAGACGCTCGCGAGCGGCGGCTCGGACCGGTCGGTCCGCTTCTGGGACGCCGCGACGGGCAGTCCGCTGAAGGCGGTGCCGAACGCGCCGGGCCTCGTCAACGCCGTGGCGTTCGCGCCGGACGGGAAGACCCTTTACGTGGGCGGCGGCGACCCGCCCCTGCTCGGCTTTGTGGTTCCCTGTGACGTGACCGCCGGGACGCTCGGCAAGCCGTTCGACGGCCGCAACCTGCTCGGCCCGGTGAACGCCGTCGCCGTGTCGCCTGACGGCAAGGTCGTGGCGGCGGGCACGGGATACGTCGGCTCCAGCGGCTTCCGTCTGCACGACGCCGCGACCGGCGGTCTCGTTGCCCAGGACCTCGTCCCCATGCCGGTGCAGGCGGTCGCGTTCGCGCCCGACGGCCGTACCGTCGCCGCCGGGACCGCGCAGCGGCGCGCCGAGAACTCCGCCGATCCCGTGGGCGACGAGGTGCGGCTTTACAACGGGAGCACGGGTGCCCTCCAGCGGACGCTGACCGGGCCGAAGGGGGAGGACGCGGCCGTGACCGGCCTCGCGTTCGCCGCGGACGGTCGGATGCTCGTGAGCGCGGGCCGCGACGGGCTACTGCGCCGCTGGGACACGCGCAACGCCGCCGTGCCCCCCGCCGAACTCGGCGATCCGGCACACCCGGGCGGCGCGACGGCGGTGGCGTTCGCCGACCTCGTCCTGCTCAGCGGCGGCCGGGATAACGCCGTGCAGGTGCGGCGGGCGGGGAACGGCTCCCTGGCGGCGACGCTCGCCCTGGTGCCGGGCGACGCGGACGCGCTCCCGACGGCAGACTACGTCGCCGTCACTTCGCAGGGCTTTTACGACGGCTCCCCGGGCGCAGCGCGCCGCATCGCCTGGCGGGTCGGGGCGGACCTCTTCCCGGTGGAGGCGTACGAGGCGACGCTGCGCCGCCCGAAGATCGTCCGCGCCGCGCTCACGGGCGACGTCTTCAACATCCCGAGCGGCTCGGGCGCGACCGCGCCGGGGTCGCCGTCGGCGTCGCCGCCGCAGGTGGCATTCGAACTGCCGCAGGACGGCGACCCGGTCCCCGGCAACCCGATGACGGTCCGGATCGCCGTGAGTGCGCCCGCCACGGTCAAGCGCATCGAGGTCCTGGCGAACGGCAGGCCGATAGAGGCGAAGCCGATCCAATTGGGTTCTAAGCCCATTCAGCTCGGCTCGAAACCGATCCAGCTCGGGTCCAAGCCGATTCAACTGGGCAGCAAGCCGATCCAATTGGGTTCCAAGCCCATCCAGCTCGGCTCGAAGCCGATTCCCACCGGGCACACGGTCGAGCAGACGTTCGAGGCGAAGGTGGCGGTGCCGCCCGGCGACGACCCGGTGACCGTGACCGCGGTGGCGTACGGCGAGGGCGACC
>DATLHN010000807.1:0-13636 GCA_035539875.1 Armatimonadaceae bacterium | reverse complement strand
CTTGTCCGTTACGGAGTCCGTTAGGTAATGCCCGGGTCGGCGGGGTCCGGGACGGACGCGACCCAGACGACGCGGCGCGTGGCGGCTCCCCCGGCCGAAGATTCGGTGCGCGGGAAACTGTCGAGAAGGCTGCGCAATCCCTCGCGGAACCGCTCGTATTGCGCGTCGTCGGCGTAGATCGGGGTCGCGACCATCGTCACCTGCGACGGGTGGTCCACCGGCCTGCCCCCTCCGAGGTAGGCCCGGTAGGCGGTCGCCATCGTGTCGAGGAAGGCGGCGAAGGTGCGCAGGTGCTCGGCGGGCGAGGCCGCCGCGGACTCCTCCGGCGAGATTCCCCCGGCGGCGCGGCGCACGGCGTAGACTTTCTCCACCGTCCCGCGCACCGGCGTTTCGCGCACCACCTCCAGCATGCCGCCCTCGTGCAGCCGCCGGACCTGCCGGTAGAGCGAGGCGCGCGGGACGTCGGGCAGAAGCCGGGCGATCTGCGCGGTCGTCAGCGCGCGCCCCATGAGTGCGACGAGGACGCGTGCGCGTACGGGGTGCGTGATGAGGTCGGCGGTAGAGGTGGTGGAAGTCGCGGTTGTAGGCATAAATGTCACGGCGGGTTATAGTCTCAATGGTGAGACTGTTCGGTCGCCGGAAGGTTGCGCTCGAGCCGGGACTTCAGTCCACGGCGCGCCTCAACCGCTGACACCGACGTTAAGTTACTCTTGACGCGCAAAACGTTTTGTGGTACGGTGTCGGCATCGCAAAACGCTTTGCGAACGTCGGCACGGGACCGGAACGGTCATCGCAGAAGATGTCAACGATACACGACGTAGCCCGCCAGAGCGGGGTGTCCATCACCACCGTCTCCATGGTGCTCAACAAGGGCAACCGCCCGGTGAGCGCGGAGTCGCGCCGACGCGTGCTCGAAGCGGCCCGCGCCCTCAACTACACCCCCAACGCCAACGCCCGCGCCCTCGTCTCGCGGCGCACCCAGGCGATCGGCGTGGTCTTCGGGACCAACCTGACGGGGCTGACCATCACCAACCCCTACGTATCCGCCGTGCTCCAGGGAGTGCTCGACGCCGCCACGGAGCTGGAATACGTCGTCAGTCTGTATTCGACGCCGTGGCGCGACGCCGAGCGCGACGCGGCGGCGTTCCGCAACGGACGGGTGGACGGCGTGCTGATCTTCGCGCCCGTGCTGGGGTCCGACCTGGTGCCGGGGCTCGCCGGGCTGGGCGTCCCGCTGGTCGTGGTCTCCGCGCCGAGCGGCGAACCGGGCGTGCCCTGGGTGGACATCGACAACCGGCGCGGCGTCCGCCTCGCCGTCGAGCACCTGCTGGCGCTCGGGCACACCCGGATCGCGCACCTCATGGGCAACATAGACCAGGCGAACGTCATCGAGCGGGACGACGCGTTTCGCGCCGCGCTGTCCGGGGCGGGGGTCGCCCTCCCGGCGGCGTACCGGGTCGACGGCGAGTACAACCACGAGTCCGGCATGAAGAACGCGCACTGCCTGCTCTCGCTCCCCGAGCCGCCGACGGCGATCTTCGCGGGCAACGACGTGCTGGCGCTCGCGGCCCTGGACGCGGCGCGGGAGCGCGGCCTGCGCGTGCCGGAGGACCTTTCCGTCGTCGGCTTCGACGACATCCCGGCGGCGACGCTGGTCAACCCGCAACTCACCACCGTCCGCCAGCCGCTCACCGAGATCGGCGCGCGGGCGATGCGGCGGCTCGTCGAAACGATCGAGGGCCGCGCGCCCGAGCAGATGGTCTACGTATTGGAGCCCGAATTGGTCGTGCGGGGGACGACGGCCGCCCCCCGCCCCGAAACGCCTCGAACATCGCCGTCCGACTCACGATCTGACAAAAGGAGTCAGCCATCATGAAACCTGTCCGGTATGCCGCTTTTACTTTGATCGAACTTCTCGTCGTCATCGCGATTATCGCGATCCTGGCGGCGATC
This sequence comes from Armatimonadaceae bacterium, assembly GCA_035539875.1. Taxonomy (GTDB): domain Bacteria; phylum Armatimonadota; class Armatimonadia; order Armatimonadales; family Armatimonadaceae; genus CALEKU01. The sequence goes on along the minus strand of DATLHN010000807.1, from coordinate 11,683 downwards.
CTCTTCCCCGTCTTCGCGCAGGCCCGCGAGAAGGCGCGGCAGGCGTCGTGCCTGTCCAACCAGAAGCAGCTCGGGCTCGCGTTCATGCAGTACATGCAGGACTACGACGGTACGTTCCCGGTGGGCACGGCCGGTCCCGGCAACGGCCCGGTCGGATGGGCGGGGCAGATCTATCCGTACGTCAAGTCGGTGGACGTCTTCAAGTGCGTCTCCGATTCGAGCTTCAACGCCAGCGGCATCTCCTACGCGATGAACGCGAACATGGAGATCGACGACTTCTCGAAGACGCCGTTCACCAAGGTGGGCGTCAGCGAGGTCGACCTCAACGACTCGTCCAAGACGATCACGCTGTTCGAGATCTTCCAGGGCGGCGGCCCCAACCCGGCCCAGGCCGGGGAGACGAAGTCTATGGCGGGCAACGGCATCACCGGCAGCAGCCGGGCGTGGTACCAGCTCGGCTACACCAGCGCGATGTACGACACCGGGGTGTTCGGGAACATCACGCCGCAGACCGTCTTCGGGGTAACCTGGATCTCGGGGGGGAACAGCCCGACCAACACGCGCAACTTCCGCGCGAAGGACGGACGCCACTCCGGCGGCGCGAACTACATCTTCTGCGACGGCCACGCCAAGTGGCACAAGCCGACCGCGGTGGCCGCCGGTTTCGACAACCCGAAGCCGGGCGATCCGGGAACCGTGGGCCTGGCCCCGACGGCGTCCAACAGCGCCTACGGCGGCTTCGCGGCGACGTTCAGCCTGAAATAACGGTAGGAAGGGCTCCATGGTGAAATCCCCGCGGCTGCTCGCGGCGCTCCTGGCCGCGCTGGCTTCGGCGGCGGCGGCGGCGACCGCCGTCCCCGCCGACGACGCCCCCACGCTCCTCGCCAACGGGAACTTCGAGGCGGACAAGGACGCGAACCAGTGGCCGGACGACTGGCCGCGCCCGAAGGAGGGCGCGCTCTGGCAGACCGAGGACGGCGGCGGGAGCGGCGGCAGCCGCTTCCTGCGCCTCGTCTCCGCACGCCCGGGTCAGACGGTGCTGCTGTACCGGCCGGTCGCCCTGCCCGCGGGGGCGAAGGCGCTCGAACTGACCTGGCGCTGGCGCGCGACCGACCTCAAGCCGGGCAAGGAGGCGTGGTTCGACGCGCGCATCCTGATGGACTTCAAGGACGCCGCGGGCAAGAAGCTGGCCCCGTCGCCGTCCGCGCCGTACCTGCGCGCCAGCACGACCGGCTGGCGAGCGGGCAAGGCGATCATCGCCGTGCCTGAGGGGGCGCGCACGCTGGAGTTCATGCCCGCGCTGTTCCAGGTCGAGAAGGGCACGCTGGACCTGGACGACGTCGTCATCAAGGTCGCGGACGCCGGTTCCGTTCCGGCCGCGGCGAAGCCCGCTGGCCCCGCGCCGGGCGCGTCCGTCCGACCGGAGGCGATGTCCCCGGAGGAGCCGCGCAAGGAGAAGTGGCCGAAGGAACTGCGGGTCGTCGGCAACGAGGTGCGCACGCCCGACGGCAAGCCGGTATGGCTCCAGGGGCTGAACGTCGTCAGCCTGGAGTGGAGCGCGACCGGCGAGCACGTCCTGCGGTCCTCGCAGGTGGCGGTGGACGACTGGAAGAGCAACATCGTCCGGCTGCCGGTCAAGGAGGAGTTCTGGTTCGGCAAGGGGGCCGGGCAGAAGGACGGCGGCGCGGCGTACCGCGCGCTGGTGGACGCCGCGGTCACCATCGTCGCGAACCGCGGGGCGTACCTGCTCCTCGACCTGCACCGGTTCCGCGCGCCGAAGGACGAGCACGTCGCGTTCTGGAAGGACGCGGCGGCGCGCTACCAGAACCACCCCGCCGTCCTGTTCGACCTGTTCAACGAGCCGCACGGGGTCTCGTGGAAGGTGTGGCGCGACGGCGGCTTCGTGCCGGAAAAGGAGACGCCCGCCGACGAGGACGCGTTCACCACCGACGCCGAGAAGGCGAAGGCGGCGAAGGGGTTCCAGTCGCCGGGTATGCAGAAGCTGGTGGACGCGGTCCGGGGGGCGGGGGCGCGCAACGTGGTCGTCGCGGGCGGCCTCGACTGGTCCTACGACCTGACCGGCGTCGCCAACGGGTACGCCCTTTCGGACAAGACGGGCAACGGCATTATCTACGCCACGCACATCTACCCGTGGAAGAGCGGCTGGCAGGAGAAGGTGCTGGCCGTGGCCGCGAAGCACCCCATCCTGGTCGGGGAGGTGGGCGCGGACATCAAGAAGATGACGTTCATCCCGGACGACCGGCAGGAGGACCCGTACACCTTCGCGCCGGACATGATCGGCTTCATCCAGAAGCACAAACTCCACTGGACGGCCTTCTCGTTCCACCCGAAGGCGTCGCCGGTGATGATCACGGACTGGAGCTACGCGCCCACGCCCTTCTGGGGCGCGTTCGTCCGCGCCGCGCTGCGCGGCAGCCAGTTCGGCATGAACCGGATGCGGTAGCGGGGGCGTTCAGGAGTTCGCGGCGGGCGCGGCGAAATGCAGCGAAGGGGATTCGCCGCGCGAACTCCCGCATCGACAAGGAGTATCGGATGAAGACCGAAATCACCGCCGAGCAGGTGGCGTCCTACCGCAACGACGGCTACCTGCTGATCGAGGGGTTTCTCGACGACGGCGAGCTGGCAGAGTGGCGCTCGGTGACGGACGAGGCCGTGGACCAGCGACTCAACGCCCGAACGGGCGACTTCGAGAAGGACCTGAACAACCAGCGCGACCCCGACAGCTACTACGCGCAGGTCTTTACCCAGTGCATCCGGCTGGCGGACACGCACCCGGGCATGGCGAAGCTCATGCTCGACGAGCGCCTGGGCCGGGTGGCGGGGACGCTGGCGGGCGTGGACGGCATCCGCATCTGGCACGACCAGGCGCTCATCAAGCCGCCCTACGGCAACGCGACCGCCTGGCACCTGGACAACCCGTACCCCGACGCCGACTCGCCGCCCACGGCGCTGCACTACTGGTCGTTCTCGTCCCCGGACTCCATCTCGGTCTGTGTCGCTCTCGACGACGCGACGCTGGAGAACGGCTGCATGTGGTACCTCCCGGGGACGCACAAGTCCGCGCGGCACGTGCGCGCGGGCATCGGGACGAACATGCGCGAGCTGTTCAAGTCGTACCCGGAGTGGCTCGACATCCGGGCGGTGGCCGCGCCCGCGCCCGCGGGCAGCGCCGTGTTCCACAGCGGCCTGACGGCGCACGCGGCCGGGACGAACATGACGCCGCGCCCGCGCCGGGCCATGACCTGCGCGTACATGCCCGACGGCGCGACCTTCAACGGGCGCAAGAGCGTGCTGCCGGACGATTACTACCGGTCCCTCAAGGTCGGCGACCCCCTGAACGACGAGCGGCAGAACCCGCTGATCTGGCGCAGGACGCCGGGCGCGTAGCAGCCGACCGCGCGGCCCGCGGTCCCTACGCAGAACTACGGAATTCGGCGACCGCCCGTTTTACCCATACCCGGCGGCGGGAATAAATCGATTGAACACACGGCGACGATTCGACACCGTCGCACCCTTGCAAGCGTCTGAGAATAGACGTCAACCGGCGGCGGCCGTAAGGCCGCCGCCGTTTTTTTTCGCCCCGGCCCGCGCCGGCCCCCGTTTTGAACCCTTTTCCGCCGTCCCGGTATCCGTGTGGATGAAAGTCTATTCACCGGAGTCAGGAGAACAGGTACCATGTCAGGTAAGGTGACGATTACGGCGGCGGAATTGAAGAACCGGCTCGGCGGCGCGACGCGCTACCAGCTGATCGACGTACGGACGCCGCGCGAGTACGACGAAGGGCACGTCCCCGGAGCGGTCAACGTGCCCATGGACCAGGTGGAGGCGCGGCTGGACGACCTGGGCCCGCGCGACCCGGTCGTACTGATCTGCCAGAGCGGGACCCGCGCGAACATGACCTGCGACCTGCTGCGGCCGCACCGGGACGACCTGCTGGTCCTGGAGGGCGGGACGCGCGCCTGGATCGACGCCGGACTGCCGGTGGTGCGGACCGCCTCGGCCCGGCTGCCGCTGATGCGGCAGGTGCAGATCGGAGCCGGTTCCCTCGTCCTGGCGGGGACGCTGCTCTCGCTGCTCGTCCACCCGGCGTGGATCGCGCTGGCGATCTTCGTCGGGGCGGGGCTTCTGGTGGCGGGAACGACCGGCTTCTGTGGCATGGCGGTGCTGCTGGCGAAGGCTCCGTGGAACCGTCCCGCGGCGGCGGCGAAGCCGGCGGCGGCGGCCACGGCGGGGGCGGGCTGCCCCGCGCCGTAGCGAGCGGCGGCAACTCTGCGGCACGTTGTTCGGATCGGCTTGGGAGAACGACCATGTATTTCCAACCGTACTATCTGGGGTGCCTCGCCCACGCGTCGTACCTCATCGGCGGCTCCAACGGAGAGGCCGCGGTGATCGACCCCCGGCGCGACGTGGACGAGTACATCGAGGACGCCCGCAACGCCGGACTGACGATCAAGTACGTCATCGAGACGCACCTGCACGCGGACTTCGTCTCCGGCCACGTCGAGCTGGCGAGGCGCGCGGGCGGCGCGACCATCCTGCTCGGCGCGGGCTCCGGCGCGGCGTTCCCGCACCGCCCGGTGCAGGACGGGGACGTGCTCACGCTCGGGGACCTGACGCTGACGTTCTTCGCGACGCCGGGCCACACGCCCGAGGGCGTCACGATCCTCGCGCAGTCCCCCGGGCAGCCCGACCGCCTCTTCACCGGCGACACGCTGTTCCTGGGGGACGTCGGCCGCCCGGACCTGGTCGGCGCGAAGGGGCTCACCGCCGACCACATGGCGCGCGTGCTGTACCGGTCGCTGCGCGAGAAGATACTGCCGCTCCCGGACGCCACCGAAGTCTGGCCCGCGCACGGCGCGGGGTCGTCGTGCGGCAAGAAGCTTTCCTCCGAGCGCGTCAGCACCCTCGGCCTCCAGCGCGTCCAGAACATCCCGCTGCAGCTGGCGCAGCGCGGCGAGGAGGAGGCGTTCGCCGAGTACGCCACGGAGGGGCTTGGCGCGCCGCCCGCCTACTTCTTCCACGACGCGGCCAAGAACCGGGAGGGCGGCGCGGAGGTCGAATCGGTCATCGCGACCGCGCGGGCGCTGGCCCCGGCCGACGTCGAGGAGGCGAGCGAGGAGGGCGTCCTCGTGCTCGACACCCGCGCGACCGGCGCGTTCAAGGCCGGGCACATACCCGGCGCGATCGAGGTGCAACTCGACGGCAACTTCGCCCCGTACGTCGGCGCGGTGCTGCCGCCGAGCGGTCCGGTGATCGTCGTCGCCGAGCCGGGGCGCGAGCGCGAGGCGATGACCCGCCTGATCCGGGTCGGCTACGAGAACATCGTCGGCTGGCTCGACGGCGGCATGGACGCGTGGCTCGCCGCGGGCGGCGAGACCGCGACGGTGGCGGTGCTCGAACCGGACGACCTGCGCGCGCGATTGGCGGACGGGACCGCGCCGCTCGTCCTGGACGTGCGGACGCTCGGGGAGTGGGAGGAGGGGCACATCCCCGGCGCGCTGCACATCCCCGTGGCCGAACTCGGCGCGCGGATGGGGGAGGTGCCGGAGACGAAACCGGTCGCGGTGATCTGCGGGTCGGGCTACCGCTCGGCCATCGCCGTGTCCCTGCTGCTGCGCGCCGGCCGCCGGGACGTTAGAGACGTCCCCGGCGGGATGTCGGCGTTCACCGCGGCGGCGGCGGCCGCATAGCCGCCGCGCGGTCGGTTCAGTCCGCCCCGGCCTCCGCCGGGGCCTCGCGCAGCAGCGCCTCCAGGTCGATGGGGGCGCTGCCCATCGCGACGCCGCGGCTGCCGTCGGCGGGTCGCGGCCACTCCTCTTCCGGCCGGTCGCGGTACAGCTCCACGCCGTTTCCGTCCGGGTCGGACAGGTACAGCGCCTCGGAGACGCCGTGGTCGCTCGCCCCCTCCAGCCGAATTCCCGCCGCCAGGACCCGGCGCAGCGCGTCGCCGAGCGAGGCCCGGTCCGGGTACAGGATCGCCAGGTGGTACAGGCCGGTCGTGCCCGGCGGGGGCGGGGCGCCGCCGCGGCTCTCCCAGGTGTTGAGGCCGATGTGGTGGTGGTAGCCGCCCGCCGATATGAAGGCGGCGTCCGCTCCCCAGCGCTGCATCAGCTCGAAGCCGAGCACGCCGCAGTAGAACGCGAGTGAGCGCTCGATGTCGGCGACCTTCAGGTGGACGTGCCCGATGCGGGCCCCCGGTGTTATCGGCCGCGGTGTGATCGTGTTTTCGGTCATCGCTGTTCTCCTCTGCAGAAACCGGAGGCCCCGACGCGCGTCGGGGCCTCCGGCTCTCTGCCTGTTGGTCGCTTATTTCGACGCGGTGGCGGTCTTTGCCGGGACGGCTTCCAGGCTGATGGTGACGTCCACGTCGTTCGCGACGGCGAGCGCGCCGTTGTCCAGCGCCTGGTGGTACTTGATCCCGTAGTCCTGCCGGTTCAGGCGCAGCCGCGTCTCGACGCCGATGCGCCCGCCCGCCGCGCTGTCCTTGATCGGCCCGGCCACCTTGAACGGCAGCGCGACCCGCTTCGTGACCCCGTGCATAGTCAGATCGCCGTGGGCGACGAAGCCGCCGCCGTTCGCGGCCTTTTCGACGCGCGTGCTCCGGAACGTGATCTGCGGGTACTTGGCCGCGTCGAAGAAGTCCGGGCTGCGGAGGTGGTCGTCGCGCATCTTGACGTCGGTGTCGATGCTGGCGGTCTGGATCGTCACCTGCACCGACGACTTCTCCGGGTTCGCGGCGTCGGCGACGATGGTCCCGGCGACCTCGTCGAAGCGTCCGCGGACGGTGCTGATGCCCATGTGCCCGATGGCGAAGTTGACGTTGGTGTGCGCGGTGTCGATGTTCCAGGTCCCGGTCAGCGGCACCGACGCCTGCGCCGCCGCGACCGCGGCCGTCCGGACCGTCGCGGCCGGGGTCTGCGCCCGCAGCTCCGGGGCGTTCCAGCCGGACGCCAGGCCGAGACCAAGGGCGAGCGCGGCGGCGGTCGTCGTGCCGATAAGGGTGCGCTGGCGGCGGGCGGTGGTTTTAAACGTGTTTCGGCTCATCGTGTTATCCTCCGGGGAACAAACCCCTGCTTGTGAATATTTCCAATTGGAGTTATACTATACTGGAAGTAACTTGTCAAGCCGTGCAGGAAAATACTTCCAATTAGAATAATGATTTTCTTGAAAGAGGAGTTCCAAACGCAGATGCCTACGCACTACGCGGGGACGGAGGAGGAGCGGCGCGCCCTGGACGTGTTCGTCAAGCTGATGCGCGCCGCGCAGTCGGTCGCCGACCGGACGAGCGCGCCGATGGCGGCGGCGGGCCTGACCTGGAGCCAGTTCGGGGTGCTGGAAACGCTCTACCACCTCGGACCGCAGATGCCGAGTCACCTGGCCGAGAAGCACCTGAAGAGCGCGAACAACTTCACGGTCGTCATCGACAACCTGGAGAAGCAGGGACTGGTGCGCCGCGAGCGGGACACACCCGACCGCAGGGCGGTCCGGGTGCACCTGACGGACGCGGGCCGCGAGCGGATCGAGCGGGCGCTTCCCGAGCACGTGCGCGCGGTCGTCGCGGACATGGAGGTGCTGACGCCGGAAGAGCAGGAGCAGCTCGGGGCGCTCCTGCGTCGGCTCGGGCGTCAGGAGAAGCCTGGCGTTTAGCCGCCGGACTTCGGTTTGGGCGGCGTTTCCGGTTTCTTCGCACCGGGCGCGACCCGCTTCTTCCCGAACGTGTTCGCGCGGAACGGCGGCGCGTCGGCGTCGCCCGCGGGGACGTGGCACTGGAGGCAGTTCGGGTACGGCTTGTGCGGGATCGTCGGGATGCCGACCGGGCTGGCTTTCGCCGCGCCGCCCGTCGCCGCCGCCGGGCGCGGCTTGTGGCACGTCGCGCAGGGCGTCGGGTAGATCGGGTGGGGGATCACGCTCGGCTGCTTGAGCGCGACGTCGGCGTTGCTCCACGCGTCGCCCGACTTCTGCTGCTGGACCTGGGCGAAGACCCCGCTTGCCGCGAGCACGGCGGCGGCGAGCAGAACGGTCGCGGCGGCGTACGCGGCGGCGACGGTCTTAACCTTCCTCATCGCCCTCACCTTTCGCCGCTATCTTCGCCAGCTTCACCGCGCACTTCTTGTAGTCGGGCTGAGCCGACAGGGGGCAGTAGGCGTCGAGCGTGAGGACGTTGGCGAGCTTGCCTTCGTCGAAGAAGGGCACGAACACCGTCCCCTTCGCGGGCTTGCCCTTCGCCTCACGCCGGTACGGCAGCACCAGCTCGCCGCGGCGCGAGGTCAGCCGGACCGCGTCGCCGTCGCGCAGACCGAGGGCGAGGGCGTCCTCCGGGTGCATCTCCACGAACCCCTCGGGGACGGCCCGGTGGAGCCGGGGCATGCGCCGGGTCAGGCTGCCGGTGTGCCAGTGCTCCAGCACGCGCCCGGTCGTGAGCCAGAATGGGTACGCGGCGTCGGGGGACTCGGCCGGGGGCTCGTAGGGCCGCGCCCAGACCACGGCGGCGCGTCCGCCCTCGCCCTTGTAGAACCGCAGCTTCTCTCCCGGCTTGACGTACGGGTCGGAGCCTTCCACGTAGCGGCGGGCGGTCTCCTTGCCGTCGACCACGGGCCAGCGCAGGCCGCGCGACTTCACCAGGTCGTCGTAGGAGGCGAGGTCCTTGCCGGTGCCGAGCGTGAAGGACCGGTACTCCTCGTAGAGCGCGCGGACGTACCCGTCCTTCGCCTTCGGGAACAGGTCGCCGTAGCCCATGCGCCGCGCCACCTCGATGATCTGCCAGTCGTCGGGCAGGCAGCCCGCGGGCGGCGCGGCGATCCGCTTCCAGTGCTGCGTGCGCCGCTCGGAGTTGCCGAACAGCCCTTCGCGCTCGATCCACATCGCCGAGGGCAGGACGACGTCGGCCAGCTCCGTGGTCGTCGTCGGGTAGACGTCGGAGACGACGAGGAAGCGCCCCTCCTTCTTCGCCCCCGCGATGTAGCGGCCCGCGTTGGGCAGGCTCGCGAACGGGTTCGTCACCTGCACCCACAGCGCCTTCACGTCGCCGCGGTCCAGCGCCCGGAACATCTCGACCGTGTGGTAGCCGGGCGTCGGGTTGATCCGCTCCACGGGCACCTTCCAGATCTTCGCGGCCTTCGCGCGGTGCTCCGGGTTCGTGACCACCGTGTCGGCGGGCAGGCGGTGGGCCTGCGTGCCGACCTCGCGCACGGTCCCGCAGGCGGACGGCTGCCCTGTGAGTGAGAAGGGGGTGGAGCCGGGCGTGCCGATCTTGCCGGTCACCAGGTGCAGGTTGTAGAGAAGGTTGTTCATCCACGTGCCGCGCGTGTGCTGGTTGACCCCCATGCACCACAGCGACACTACCCGCACCTTCGGGTCGCCGTAGAGGTCGGCCAGCTTCTCGAGGTCGGCGGCGGCCATGCCGCTGATCTGCGCCACGCGCTCGGGCGTGTAGTCGTCCAGGAAGCGGACGTACTCCTCCCACGTCGCGGGCGTCGGCTCGTCCTTGAAGGAGAACCCGTCCTCCAGGCCGTAGCCGGGCTTCTCCCTGCCGCGCTTGATGACGGTGTGCCGGGCGACGAACTCCCGGTCCACCTGGCCGCGCCTGACCAGCAGGTGCAGGATGCCGTTGGCGATCGCCAGGTCGGATTGGGGCGCGAACCGGAAGCTCTGGTCGCAGAAGGGCGTGGTCGGCGTGTCCCGCGTCGCCAGCTCGACGATCCGGACCGAATCGGGGCGGCCGCCCTTGTTGGCGAGGAGGCGCGAGAACAGTACCGGGTGGTTCTCCGCCATATTGTTGCCCCAGAGCACGGCCGCGTCGCAGACGTCGAAGTCGTCGTAGCAGCCCATCGGCTCGTCGGAGCCGAACGACGTCATCAGGCCGAACTGGGCGGACGCCATGCAGAGGCGGGAGTTGCCCTCGAGGTTGTTCGACCCCATGCCCGCCTTGAACCACTTCAGCGCGGCGTAGCCGTCGGTGATGCTCCATTGCCCGCTGCCGTACATCGCCACGGCGGTCGGTCCGTGCTTCGCCAGCGTCTCCTTGAACTTCGCGGCGACGAGATCGAGCGCCTCGTCCCAGGTCGCGGGCTCCAGCTTGCCGTTCTTGCGGATCAGGGGCGTGGTCAGGCGGTCCTCGCCGGTGGCGATCATGGGCAGGCTGTAGCCCTTGATGCACAGCATCCCCCGGTTTACCGGGTTCGCCGCGTCCCCGACCACCTCCGCGATGTTGCCGTCCGCGTCGGCGCGGGCCAGCACGCCGCAGCCGACGCCGCAGAAGCGGCAGGTCGCCTTCTCCCACCCGTCCTTGCCGGGCGTTATCCCCGCCGCCTGTTCCGAAAACCCCTTCACCGGCGTGGGCAGCAGCGCGTACAGCGCCGACGAGGAGATCAGCCCTAAAACGTCGCGTCGATTCAGTTCCACGCGCTCATTCTACCGTCCCGGCCGCGGGAGAGGGGAGCGTCACCCGGTCCGGGTCGCCGTCCGAGACGTAGACCGCGCCCGGTTTCTTCAGGCGGTCCAGCCAGTAAGTGATCCCGGCCTCGCCCTCCACCGCCTGTATGCGCGGGAGGCGCAGCGGGTCGAACGCCTTCGCGTGCGGCGAGGGGGCCGGGTTCGCGCCCACGAGCAGCACCGCCGCGTTCGCGTAGGGCTTGCCCGCGAACGAGCCTTTCGCGAGCAGGGCGCGGTTGCGGGGGCTGATGCCCATCGGGAGCGCGATGCTCTCGACCGGCGTCCCGGGCAGGATCGCCTGGATCTTCCGGACGGCCCCGCCGATCTCGCGCTGGACGGCCTCGTCGGAGAGGGCGCGCAGGCTCCGGTGCGTCACCGTGTGGTTGCCGATCTCGCAGCCGAGCGTTTCGCGCAGGTGGCGGAACTTGGCGGCCCGCTCCTTGGCCGATCCGAACGCGCTGTCGGGCAGGACGTAAAATGTCGCGCGGGTGGTCCAGTCGGGGTGCTTCCGGGCGAACGCTTCGAGGATGGCGACGGCGCAGTCCGGGTCCAGCGACCCGTCGGGCCGGTAGCGGAACTGGCTCGCGTCGGCGTCGTCGAACGTGAGCACCACCGGGCTCGCGCCGCGCGGCAGGTCGATGCGCCTCCGCAGCACGTCCCCGAGCGCCACCGGGCGGTACCCCTCGCGGTACAGGCGTTCCAGGTCGCCGCGGAACTGGGCCGCGGTGCGGTCGTAGCGGCTGGGCTTCGCGGTGATGCGGTGGTACTCCAGGACCGGGACCATGCCCGCCTCGTTGGGCGGCCGCGCGGTAACGGCTTTCGGGGGTTCCGGCCGGGGCGCGGTCGGCGCGGGAGTCGTCGCGGCCGGGGGCGGCGCTGCCTCCGGGCCGGACTCCGCCCGCCGCTCGGTCGTGGCGCAGCCCGATCCGCCGATCGCCGCCGCGACAACGGCGGCGACAGCCAGAGGCGCGGCGTGCCGGAGCGAAGGGGACAACATACCGAAGGAGTTCTACGCGCTCGCGGCACAATACTTCCCGTATGACACCCTTTTCGAGCCGGACGGCGTCGTCCGCGCCCGCGGCGCTCCTTCTGCTGTTCCTGCCGCTTCTCGCGGGCGGCTGCGCCACTTCGCCCGCGAGAAGCGGCAGGAACAGCAGAAGGAGTGCCGCGGGCGCGGACGACGCCGTCCGGCTCGAAAAGGGTGTCATACGGGAAGTATTGTGCCGCGAGC
>DATLHN010000806.1:0-6029 GCA_035539875.1 Armatimonadaceae bacterium | reverse complement strand
GTCCTTCAGTCGTCCGGCCAGTCGCGATTGAGTTTCGCTTCTAGGATGCGCCTCCAACCGGCGGCGATCTCGGGCACGGCGATCAGCGCCCGAGCCTCGGCTGCGTCGAAGTCGGCCAGTTTCCCGAGGCCGCAGACGTTGACGCGGCTCAGGGAGACGCCGGGTTGGGGACGCTCCACGAGGGTGAGCGCGTCGCCCGCCGCGACCGTGCCGGGTTCGAGGACGCGCACGTAGAAGCCGGTGCGCCGCGTCTCCATCGTGCGCTTCAGGAAGCCGGGGATGCCGACCTTGCGCTCCTGCTTCCAGCAGGGGAAGCGCGGCCCGCTTACCTGTACGCGCGCCGTGCTGCCGACCCGGTAGACGTCGCCGACGCAGACGTCCTCCTCCAGCCCGCCGACCAGCGTCCAGTTCTCGCCCACGGCTCCCGGGCCGAGCGCGCGGCTCGTATCCTCCAGGCCGAACTCGGCGTTCCAGTGGGCGTAGTGCGCGAGCGCGTGGCAGCAGACGGCCTGGTCGGGCGAGCCGTGGTGCTTCGTGTCCGCGACCCGGTCGCTTTCCAGGCCGCGCGGCCCCAGCCGCACCGGTCCCGCCACCGGCGCGCGGAAGATCGCGGACTCCCACGTTCCCTTTTCATCGGTCACGGCCTTCGGCTGGCCGACCAGCAGAGTATGGATGCGGATGTCGTCGGGATTCATGGGGTTGTCGTCGCCTCTCCGGTGTTCTGCCTCGCTTCGTACCACGCCGTCTCGCGCCGTGTCCAGCCGCCACCGGATTGCGCGCCGTCGTGCAGGTGAGAGGCGCGGCGGGTGCGAAGGTTAGGGCATGGCCGAAACACTACCCTTCCAGCGACTCCCGCTCGGCGAAGCCTACGCGTCGAACACGGTCAACGCCACCGTGTTCCGGGTCAACGCCCTGACGACGCGCGGCGGGACACAGTACGCCACGTGGTACGCGCCCGGCGGCGCGGTCGTGGTCGCGTCGCGCCCGGTCGAAGGCGACCGCTGGGACTTCCACGAGATCAAGGACGCCGTCGGCAACGTCAAGGACGCGCACAACGGCGTGGTGGTTGGCGTCTCGTCCGACGGCCACCTGCACCTCGCCTACGACCACCACGCCAACCCGCTGCGCTACCGCGTGACCACTAACCCGGGCGACATCCGCTCGTTCGGCCCCGTGCGCCCGATGACGGGCAGGACGGAGAGCCGCGTCACCTACCCGCAGTTCATCGACGCGCCGGACGGGACGCTACTCTTCTTCTACCGCGACGGGCACTCCGGCGCGGGCCGCCTCTGCCTGAACCGCTACGACCCGGAGCAGCGCGGCACCTGGGAGGCGCTGCATCACCCCCTGATCGACGGCGCGGACGAGTGCAACCCCTACGGCTGGCGGCCCGCGTTCGGCCCGGACGGCTCGCTGCACGTCGCCTGGTGCTGGCGCGACACCAGCGACGCCCGCACCAACCACGACATCTGCTACGCTCGCTCCGACGACGGCGGACGCACGTGGAAGCGCGGCGACGGTACGCCCCAGCCGCTTCCAATCACCCCCGCGAACGCGGACGTGGCCGACCCGGTCCCGACCGGCTCGAACCTCCTCAACCAGTGCGGCGCGACCGTGGACGCACAGGGCCACCCACACCTCGCGCACTACCACAGTGACGCTTCCGGAGTGCCGCAGTACGTCCACCTCTGGCACGACGGCAGCAAGTGGGAGCGCCACTTCGTCAGCAAGCGCAGCCACGCCTTCAACCTCGGCGGCACGGGGACGCTCAAGATCCCCATGAGCCGCCCCGAGATAGCGGCCCAGGCGAATGGCGACCTGTGGGTCATCACGCGCGACAACGAGGCGGGCGGCGACCGCATCCGCCTGTACCGGGGCCGCCTTGCCGACCGCTACCGGACGTGGACGCCCTACGACGTCGCCGTCGGCACGGACCTCGGCGAGTGGGAGCCGACCTACGACGTCGCGCGCCTCCGGCAGAGCGGCGTCCTCAGTATGTTCGTCCTCCCCTGCCGCCAGGGCGACCACGAAACCGTCACCGACTTCGGCCCTCAGGAAGCCGCCGTCCTCGAAGTACGCCTCCCGAAGTAGGAACCCGCCTGCTCTCAGGGCGTGTATTGCGATTTCCCCTTCACGCCCCCCAGGGCCGCGGGCAAAAACGGGATGGATACCCGCGCCATTGACAGGCCGCCCACCCCCTTGTATACTCTCTGAACATACGTTCGTTCACAAGGGTCGTGGAAGAATTATCACCATGGCGGTAACGATCCGCGAGATCGCGCGACAGGCAAAGGTGCACCAGGGGACCGCTTCGATCGTGCTGAACGGCACCCGGGGCGGCACGCGCGTCTCCGAAGACACCCGGAAGCGCGTCCTGCGCGTCGCCGAGCAGCTCGGCTACCGGCCCAACCGGGCCGCGCAGCAGCTTCGCACCCGCCGCAGCAACGTGATCGGACTGCTGGTAGGCGACGTGGCAAACCCGTTCTTCGCCCGCCTCGTCTCCCTGTGCACCGCCGCCCTGCAGGAAGCCGGCTTCGACTCCGTTCTCGCCATGCGCCAGCAGAACGAGGTCAGCGACATGCACCACCTGCGCGCCCTGGAATTGCGGCAGGTGGACGGCCTGATCGTCTGGAGCGAGACGGAGACGCAGATCCGGGAGTGGCTTGAAAAGGCCGGGGGGGAACGGAATCTGGTCGTACTGGGCCAGAAGGTTCCCGGCTGCGACAGCATCGACGCCTCCCTCGCCACCGGAACGCGCGACGCCCTGCGACACCTCCTCGACCAGGGGTGTCGGCGGATCGCCTATCTCGCGCCGGAAGCGTCGCTTTCGAGCACGGGCGACCCTCGCCCCGGCGTGTACCGCAAGTTCCTGGAGGAGGCGGGCTTGCCGGTCCAGGTCTTCTCGTACGCCGGCAACGGCAACGATCCCAGCGTGACGTGCGAGCGCGCGGAGCAGATCGCGCTCCTGCCGCCCGGCGAGCGCCCGGACGCGCTGTTCTGTTTCAACGACATGACGGCGATCGGCGCGCTGCTGGGAGTGAGGCGCGCCGGGCTGACGCCGCCGGGCGACATCGCGATCGTCGGCTGCGACGGGCTGCCGCTGGCCTCGCAGATGGATATCCCCCTTTCCAGTATCGTCTACCCGCTGGAAGAGATGTGCCGCGAAGCCGTGGCGCTTCTCAAGTCGCGCCTGGAGGCGCAGTCCGACCCGGCGGCGGCGGCGCAGGAGCCGCTCCCGTTCCGACACCAGAGTCTTCCCGCCCCGCTCGCCGTCCGCGCGTCGAGCCGTCGGCTCGACGCGCCACTACCGGTTACCGGTTAACGAAAACCGGTTCCACGCTCAACGAAGTAACCAAGGAGCACCCGATGACGATCCCATTCTCCGGACTGTCCCCGCGCCGCCGAAGCGCATTCACCCTGATCGAGCTTCTCGTCGTGATCGCGATCATCGCGATCCTCGCCGCGATCCTGTTCCCCGTCTTCGCCACGGCGCGGAAAAAGGCCCGCCAGACCGCCTGTCTTTCCAACACCAAACAGATCTCGCTGGCCGTCATCGCCTACACGCAGGACTACGACGAGATGATGCCGCCGAACGGGACGCCCAACACCTCCACGCCGCCTCCCAACAACCCGCGCAACTCCGCTTTCGAGCGGACGATCCCCTATGTCAAGAACGCCGATGTGCTGCACTGCCCGGATGATGACACCGAGGATACGTCTCCGTCCGGACGATACGCCATCTACAAGGACGCGAACGGCCTGCCCGCTTCGGGCCAGGGGATCTTCATCTTCGTCAGCTATTATCCGACGGGCGTCGGAACATCCGGCCCCGCGTCCTGGGGGGTCCTCCAGGGGCCTGACGCCGTGACGCCAGCCCCCGTAGTACCGCTGTCCGAGATCAAGGCCCCGGCGGACACCATCATGTTCGGGGAACGGCGCAGCCGGAGTGAAGGGCAGAACTTCGACCCCACGATCGACATCGGGAATGCGACTCCGACGGGCGGCGACTCCTTTGACGCCAACGGCACGCCCAACAGCTCCAACAATAACGGCGTGACGCGCCGCCACAACGAGGGCGCGAACTATGCGTTTTGTGACGGCCATTCCAAGTGGTTCAAGCGCGGCCCCATCGCCAACGGCGACGCGACCGGCGCGAACGCAACGATCAACGGCGTGAGGTACTATTACTTCTGGCGCTCCGGCGTCACAAACAAGTAAGTCGCGCTCGCGGGAGGTCGACGGCGACCTCCCGCGTCTCTCAGCCGATCTCTCAGGAGGAGACGAACTTGAAGCACGCGTTCACGCCGGGTAAATCCAGAGGGTTCACGCTCATCGAGCTGCTCGTGGTCATCGCGATCATCGCGATCCTCGCGGCGATCCTCTTTCCCGTCTTCGCCCAGGCACGCGAGAAGGCGCGGCAGACCGCCTGCCTCTCCAACCTCAAGCAGTTGGGGACGGCGTTCATGATGTACGTGCAGGACTATGACGAGACGTACCCGCTCCAGTCCCTCGACCCGTTCGGCATCTTCCCGTACCACGACGACGAGCGCGTGGCGCGCGGCATGGCGAAGGTGCCGTCGTGGTTCGGCGGCGTACAGCCCTACGTCAAGAACTACGGCATCCTCGTCTGCCCGTCCACCAAGGAGCACCCCAGCCTGTACGTCGGCGCGCCCCGCACCTACGCCAACACGTCCTACACCTACAACGGCATGCTCGGCCATCTCACGGAGACGACCGGCCTGCCCAACCCCCTGCCCGTTCCGGACCTGGCAGGCGTGAAGCGCCCGGCGGACACGGTGATGCTCCAGGACCAGGCGCTGACCTGGGGACGCTCGCAGCCCGCGCCGCGCTGGTCCGGCGGGCAGTGGTGCAACAGCAACTCCACGGAGGCGGCGGTCAACGGCGAGATCCACAACGGCGGCATGAACATCGCCTACGCCGACGGCCACGCCAAGTGGATCAAGGGTTCCGCCGCGCGGCGGGGCCTGGACGCCAACGCCTGCCTCGGGAACGGAGCGGCCGCCCAGAACCGCGACACCATCTACAACCCCTACAAGCCGTAAGGGCCTGTCAAAGGCACTCGTATCGAGATGTCCTCAGGGGCGGTAAAGTGCTTGCCTGCCCTTCACCGCCCCGAACTACGACGCGCGTCCCGAGTTTGGGCGTCGGCTCCGCACCGTTTCTCCACCGTCAGCCCGAAACAAGTTGATAACACCGTCTAGAATATTCCGGACCGAGCACGATTACGGATTCCTTTATCAGGACGACGGAGAGGCGAAGCGGGACCAGTAGACGGCAAGAAAGACCGGCCCGGGGCGCTTCTACGCCCCGGGCCGGTCTCGTAGGTGGCATTGCCGCACTCAGCGGGCGGGTTTCGCGGATTCGGGGAAGTCGCGCAGGTAGTTGCCGCAGACGACGTCGCTGCCGTAGCGGGCGAGGCACTCGCGGGCGGCGGCGCGGGCGACCCGGTGGTCCTTCACCTCGCGGCGGTTCAGCACCAGCCAGCGGTACGCGTCGCGCAGCGCCTCGTCCTCGTCCTCGGTCAGGGTCTTCGGGTCGCGCTGGTGCCCGATTTGGATCGCCCCCAGCAGGTACGGAACCGCCCCGGCGAAGTCGCGCTTGCGCGCGGTCGTCATCCGGCCCAGTTCCATCTTGATCTCGATGGACTGCGGGTTGTTGCGCTCGCCCTCCTTCAGGAACGCCAGCGCCTCGTCCGTCTTCGCGCGGTCCCGCGCGATCATGGTAGCCCCAAGCGTGTAGCCCGGGATGAAGTTCGGGTTGCTGATCGTCATCAGCCGGAAGAGCGGCAGCGCCTCCTGCGCGTCGCGGTGGGTGTGCGCGCTCATGTCCTCGTAGGGCTGCACCTCGCGCTCCAGGTCTCCGAGGATGCCGCGCCAGTCGCGCCGCTTCGAGGGGACGACGGTCGTCTCCTCCGCGTGCTGCTGGAAACCCTGCGCCAGGTCGGACGCCGCGGTGCGGACCTCATCCGCGCCGTGCTGCCCTTCCTCCTCGTCGTCCTCGTCGCCGTG
>DATLHN010000805.1:0-13663 GCA_035539875.1 Armatimonadaceae bacterium | reverse complement strand
CCCGTTGCAGGTGTTTTTGTCGAGGCGGACGAAACGGCAGGCATGGCAGCAGGCATGACCGGCATATCGTCCGCCTCTGTTTTTATGCGTCAGACATTGTGAAAATGTTCGCAGAATCAGCCGATACAAGACCGGGAACGTTAGGGTACAACGCAACCGCATGAGCCTTTTGCAGGAAAACAAGTCTTTGGGGCGGTCCGCTCCGGTGGGTGCGCTGCAGGGTGCTACTGCGGACGCGGCAGACGGCCATATTACCGTCATCAAGCCGTCGCCCCGCTGGGCCGCGCTGAACCTCCGGGAGGTGTGGGAGTACCGCGACCTGCTCTGGATGCTGGGCGTACGTGACGTGAAACTGCGCTACCGCCAGACCGCCCTCGGAGTCATCTGGGTCATTCTACAGCCGCTGCTGGCGGCGGCCATCTTTACCGTCGTCTTCGGTATCATCGCCGGGGTGCCGACAGGCGGCCTCCCGCAGTTCCTGGTCTCCTACGTGGGAATGCTGGCCTGGAACGTCTTTGCGCAGACCCTGAGCAAAGTTAGCACCTGTCTTGTCGGCAGCGCGCACCTCGTCTCGAAGATCTATTTCCCGCGCCTGATCCTGCCGTTCTCAACGCTGTTCTCCACCCTGCTGGACTTCGCGGTGGCCCTGGCGTTGGTACCGGTCCTGCTGCTGGCGTTCCAGATAACGCCGCACGCCGGGATACTGCTGCTGCCGGTGTTCCTGCTTATCGTATTGATGCTCGCGATGGGGGTGGGCCTGTTCCTGGCGGCCCTGACGGTAAGCTACCGCGACGTCCAGTACGTCCTGCCGGTAGTGGTACAACTGCTGATGTGGGCCAGTCCCGTGCATTACGTCGCGGCGGAGGCGGCCAAGCGTCTGCCGCGCGCTGCTACGCCCTTCCTGACGGCCAATCCGCTCACCGGACCGCTGGAGGGCTTTCGCTGGGCGCTGCTGGGTCAGGGGCACATGAACTGGCCTCTGCTGGGCGTGTCCGCTCTGGTCGGCATGGTTACGCTTGCCGTGGGACTGATGGCGTTCAAGAATCTGGAGCGGAGGTTCGCGGATGTCATCTAAGACGGCGGCAGTCTCCGTCCGGAATCTTTCTAAGTCGTACACGATCGCGCACAATGCGGCGAAGCATACGACCGCGGCGGAGGCGCTGGTGCATCGCCTGAAGAACCCGCTCTCGCGCCCGGAGACGGAGACTTTCTGGGCGCTGAAGGATGTGTCGTTCGACATCGAGCCGGGCGACGTCGTCGGGATCATCGGCCGGAACGGGGCGGGCAAGTCCACGCTTCTGAAGGTGCTATCCCGCATTACGGAGCCGACGGGTGGCGAGGCCGTACTGCGTGGGCGTGTCGGGAGCCTCCTGGAAGTCGGGACGGGGTTTCATCCGGAGCTGACGGGACGCGAGAATGTCTACCTGAACGGGGCGATTCTGGGGATGACGCGCCGGGAGATCGATCGCCAGTTCGACGCGATCGTCGATTTCTCGGGCACGGAGAAGTTCCTCGACACGCCCGTTAAGCGCTATTCGTCGGGCATGTACGTACGCCTGGCGTTCGCGGTGGCGGCACACCTGGAGCCGGAAATCCTGATTGTAGACGAGGTGTTAGCGGTCGGAGACGCCGAGTTCCAGAAGAAGTGCATGGGCAAGATGCAGGACGTTGCCCACCATGGACGTACCGTTCTTTTTGTCAGCCACAATATGGCCGCCGTACAGCAGTTGTGCCAATATGCCCTACTAATGAGACAGGGCAGGTTGGTAATGCAGGGAGAGACTGAGTCGGTCGTGTCGGGATACCTCAGTGATGCCACGACCTCGTCCAATGGTGTATATGATGTCAGAGACCACATTGCTCGTTCTCCCGAATCAATTCCGACAATAACAGCAGTTACCTTGCATTCAGCCGATGGTACATGCACAAGTCAGTTTTATCCGAACGAGCCGTGTATAGTTGATATTGATATTGAGCCCAATGGTACTATTCGAGAGCCGCGCATCGCTATCGCGATAGAAGATTCTTATGGGAGGCGCATAGGCACCACTGGCTCTTTTCTGCAAGAAAGTAATGTTCCTGATGTCGCATCCGACACTACGATCCGTTGTTCTATTCCTTCTCTTCCGTTGGGTCCCGGGCGTTATCTAATTAGCGTGAGCGTAGCTGACCGTTTCTCCGGCATGTTGGATTCTATAGACGGGGCTGGATGGTTCGATGTCGACTGGAATAACAATTACGGTAATGGAGAACCGTACCATCCCGTCTACGGCCCAGTACTACTAAAGGCAGCTTGGTTCGTATCCTCGAGATGAGCAAGGATTCTTGGGAGGAGTACGCCGCAGACCGGGCTAGATCTGTGAGTGCCACATTATGCAAACCGTAAGTAATAAGACTGGCTATTGTGAGACGATGAAGTTTACAGGGGAACGAATGGTTCCAGACGCCACGGAAGTGGCATCCGTCACGTTCTGGGAACATATTTACAGGTACAAGTTCGCCTGCAATTATGTAGTCGGTAAGAGAGTGCTCGACATTGCTTGTGGCGAAGGGTATGGCACTGCGGCAATGGCGCGGGCTGGGGCCACCGAGGTAGTCGGCGTCGATATCTCCGAAGAAACATGCGTGCATGCTAAGCGCAAGTATGGCGTCGATGCGCGGGTAGGCGACGCGCAAGCCATCCCGCTCGCTGACGCATCCGTCGATCTCGTAGTTTCATTTGAGACTTTGGAACATGTCGACTCTCCCGAACTCTTTGTTAAAGAGTGCGTCAGAGTTCTTGCACCGGGAGGCATCATTATCCTGTCGACGCCGAACAAGGGGATTTATCGCAAGGACGATGAACCGAATCCTTTTCATTGCTCAGAGCTGTCTGATGAGGAATTCTCTCGTCTTGTAGCCGCGCACTTTAGAAGCTATGAAATGTATATGCAATCCATCGACCAAATCAAGAGATCGAGTCTAGTGTCCTTGTGCGCATATGAAAACCCCTGGAAAAACATCCGTGGAATGAATCGCCTGCGTATGTCGCTCAGAAACAGACTGAGTGGCCACGTAGAGGGTGAACTTGCGGAAAATGTACGTCAGAACCCTCTAGATGTCATCCTGACTAAGGACAGTTATCTTAGCCGATTTGTGAATCCTTATGCCGTTCAAAAGTATATTAAGCGGCATGCTCCATTACCACAGTATCTGATTGCAATCGCCACTAAGTAAGATTGCGTGAGTCTGTCATGGTGCATGTCGCTGTAATAATACTGAACTATAACGGATATTCAGATACCATAGAATGCCTTTATTCAGTTAAGGCCCAGATTGGTGTCGTTGTAAGTCCTTTAGTTGTAGATAACGCGTCTTCAGATGATTCTGTTAAGAATATCAGGGAAGCGCATCCAGATGTGGAGATTCTGGTTACGGGGCATAACCTCGGATACGCAGGCGGTAATAACGTCGGCATCCAGCATGTCCTAAGGCAGGGGTGCGACTACGTCTTCATTATAAACAACGACACCACACTCGAACCGGACTGCGTTCGGGGTCTTGTACACACCTGCGAGGTGATGCCGAGGGCGGGTATCGTAACTCCGGCCATCTACTTCTATGACAATCCGGAAAAACCTTGGTTTACCGGAGGAGTACTCGACCTGGATGCGGGAATCGTCGGGCATATTCAGACGGACTGGCGGCAGCAGAAGGAAGCGGAGGCGGTTCCGACGTCGTGGGCTAATGGTTGCGCAATGCTACTGCCTGCGGCGGTCCTGGAATCTCTAGGCGGGTTCGACGAGCGGTTCTTCTGCTACTGGGAGGATACTGACCTATCTCTGCGCGCCCGCGAAGCGGGTTATGAGTGTTACATCTCTACTCAGGCGGTTCTGTATCACAAGGTGGGAATGACGATTTCGCGCAAGAGTCATATGCTCGATTATTACATGACGCGCAATCACCTGTTGTTCGTTTCCAAGCATCGACAGGGTGCTGAGCGTCGTCGCGGGCTCTGGATGCCGGTGCGCCAGTCGTTCCAGCGCTGGAAGCACCTCCTGCGGCACTGCCCGGGGGAGTTCAACCCGCACTACGAGAAGGCAGTGATGGTAGGCATCCTCGACTATCACTTGCGGCGTTTCGGCCCGTGCCGTCGAGCTGGTTTCTAGTGGGAAACTTAACTCCAGGCGGAGGGACCAGGCACTACACATGAGGCGCGCTATTTTCCTGTTCAGTGCGCCATTTATTCCCGCCAATAGCGGGGTGGAGCGCCGCTGCCTGGAGATGGCCGAAGCCCTCCGCGACATCGGTTATCAGGTGACCATTGCATCGCTGGACCCATGGCCGGAGGAGCGGCAGGCAGCGGCGCGCGCGCGCTTCGGCGGCGACGTGCGCGTCCTGCGGAAGAACGAAAGCGCGGTCCCCTGGCTGGGGCGTTTTCACCGGGTGCTGAGTCTGCGCGCGGCGCATCGGACCCGGCTGTCCGGGGAACTGTGGTCGCCCTGGAATCTGCGCGTACTGTACCGGCAAGCCTTCACGGAACTGCTGGAACAGGTACAGCCGCAGTTGATATTCATGAGCTACTGGCGCACGGACGGGCTGGTAGATCATGCGCGGTTTTCGCGGATCACGCGGGTGATAGATGGGATCGATCTGGCTACCATAAACGCCCAGATGTGGGAGGCCGTAGAAAAGAGGCTTCCTGCCCTACCGGTGAGGATGGATGCTCTGGACAATGGCCGGGACGGGGTCCTGGCGGGCGACTTCTTTAGCCGCCATCCCGTACATCCGCGCCGCGAAGAACTGGCGGCCTACGACCGCTTCGACGTCAGTATCGCCATCGCCGAGGCGGAGGCGCAGATCATGCGGGAGAATACGCGCCGCACCCGCGTCGTCTCCATACCGATGACGATGGAAGCGGTGCCGCTGGAAAACACCTACCGCGGTGCGGCGGTGCTGCCGACGGGGCCGAATCCGTTCAACCTCCAGGGATTGCTCTACTTCGCCCGCTCCGTACTGCCTGTCGTCCGTGATCGGCACCCGGAGTTCTCCCTTCAGGTCACGGGTACGTGCTCGGACCAGATCGGCGACGCGCCGGGGGTGGAGCGGCTCGGGTTCGTACCGAGCCTGGCGGATGTCTACCGCGAGGCGGCGTTCGCCGTCTGCCCGGTCTTCGGCGGGACCGGGCAGCAGATCAAGATCGTAGAGGCGATGGCGCACGGCCTGCCCGTGGTGGCGGTGCGGTTCGCGGCGGATCGCTCACCGATTCGCGACGGGGTCAACGGCTTCGCGGTGCAGAGCGCCGAAGAGTTCGCGGAGCGCGTCTGCGAACTGTGGGGCGACCGCGGTCTGTGTCGGCGACTGGGCGAGGCGGCACGCGATACGATTCGCCGGGAGTACGCGCCCGAGCGCACGCGCGCCGCACTGGCCGACGTCCTCGGTCCGGCAGCGACGCCGCCAGCAGCAGCGGCGGCGACAGGGCGCGTGGCATGACGACAGTGGTGACGGCAGAACGGGGCGCAGGCAAGCAGAGTACGCCGACGCGGGCGGGCACTGTCACGCCCCTCCGTCTCGCCATCGACATCGGGTTCGCAGCCTCGGCGTACCTCACGGGAGCGGGGAAGTTCGGCATCCTGCGCGTGACGGACGAACTCGTGCGCGAACTCGGCGCGTCCGCCGACGCCGGGGTAACCGCAGTAGGGTTGTCTCACCTGAGCGGCGAACCGCTTTTCGACTCGTTTGTGACCGTGCTCGGCGCGCGGAAGGCGTTTCCCGGGATTGCCGCGGAGCACTGCGTCCGCAGCCGATTCGGCCTCTGGGGGCTGTACGAACGACTGATGCCCGGCTACGCCGTTCGCACGCTGACGCCGGGGCAGGCGGCGTCGCCCGCCGCGCGCGCGGCGGTAAAGCTGTTGAAACAGGGCGACTGCGTCCCTGACTTCTCCCCGGAGCGGTTCGATCTGTTTGTCTCGCTGCTCTCCGCACTGCCGTCGCGCGCGGTAACGGGCGACTTGCCGCGCGTGCTGAACGTTTACGACCTCATCTGCGTGCGCCATCCCGAGTGGTGTACCACGGAGCAGGTGGACTGGCAGCGGAACATCCTCGGCAGCATCGACGCTAAGCGGGACTGGCTGGTCTGCAACTCGGAGTACGTGCGGGCGGATGTCTGCGATTACCTGAAGATGGACCCGGAGCGCGTGGCCGTCGTGCCGCTGGGGGTGTCGGCCGATTTCCGCCCGGTGGGCGACGCGTCGGCGATGGCGGTTGTACGGGCGAAGTACGGCGTACCCGCGGACGTGCCCTACCTGCTGAGCCTGGCGGCGCTCCAACCGCGCAAGAATCTCGCGCACCTGATCCGCTGCTTCACGCGACTCCTATCGGAGGAGCCGTCCCTGCGGGAGACCCGGCTCGTCCTGGCGGGTGAGCGAGGCTGGAAGTTCGACGAGATAATCAATACCTCGAACGAGGGCAGGGAGTTCAGTGATCGCGTGGTCTTCACGGGCTACGTCGCCGACGAGGACCTGAGCGCGCTCTACAGCGGGGCGCACGGGTTCGTCTTCCCCTCGCTTTCCGAGGGATTCGGGCTGCCACCCCTGGAGGCGATGGCCTGCGGCACGCCCGTCATCGCGGCCCGGGCGACGTCGCTGCCGGAGGTGGTTACGGACGGGGCGGGTATACTGGTCGATCCGCACGACGGCGACGCGCTGTGTGAGGCGATGAAGCGCCTGCTGGAAGACGAAGCGCTCCGCGAAGAACTTTCGCGCGGGGGGCGGGAGTGGTCTTCCGCTTTCACCTGGGCGAGGACCGCGGAAGAGATGCTGGCGTTCGGTCGGCGCGTCGTCGCCGCGAGCGGTAGGGAGCGTCGGGCGTAGTGACCACAACGGTGGAAAACCAGTCCGCGAGGGAACCGCGGCGTCGGCACCTGTGCATGGTTGCGCGTGGCGGCTGCGAGGGCACGGGCGGGCTCGCGACATACATGCGCGAGTTGGGGCTGGGCTTGCGCGACGCCGGCTGGGAGGTCTCCGCGGCGGTACGCTTCCGGGCCGAGACGCCGCGCGGGTGCGAGTACCACCTGTGGGAAGCGCCCGGCCCGGCCGCGGACGCTCCGTTCCCGACCCGAATAATCGCGCCGGGCGCTGGGTACGTCCCTGTGCTGAAGCGGCTGACGTCGCTGCTGACGCGGCCCGCGCTGCGCCCGCTCGCCCTGTCGCTGTTCCGTGCTGCTTACGGGCGGGCGCTGCGGGCGGCGATACCCGAATCGGCGACACACCTGCACTACGTCGGGACGGGCTGGGAACTGCTCGGGTTCGCCGCGCTCGACGAAGCCCGGCGACGGGGAATTCCCATCACCTGCCATCCCGCAGTCCACCCCGGCACCTGGGGTGATGGACCGCTCGACATTGCGTTGTACGCCAGATTAGGCGCAGTGCTGGCACAGTCCGAGTACGAGAAGAGGCACCTGACGGACCGGGGCGTTTCGCCGGAAAAGATATTCGTGTACGGTCTCGGCGCCTCGTCCGTGCCGCCAACCGGGGACGGGGCGGCGTTCCGAGCGCGGCATGGCATTGGGAACCGGCCGGTCGTGCTCTTTATCGGCCGACGTCAGCGCTACAAGGGGTACCACGCGCTGGCAGAGGCTATGGCGCAGGTCCGCGAGAGCGTGCCCGACGCGCTGCTGGTGTGCGTCGGCCCCTGGGGGGAACCGCCCTACCCGGAACTGCCTGAGGGCGCGCTGCTCGACTTGGGGCGGGTGAGCGAGGAGGAGAAAGAGGATGCGCTGGCGGCGTGCGATGTCTTCTGTCTGCCCTCCACCGACGAGTCCTTCGGGCTGGTCTATGTGGAAGCCTGGCGTTACGGGAAGCCAGTGATCGCAGGCCCCGCGCCCGCCGTGCGCGAGATGGTGCGCGACGGCGAGAACGGTTACTGCCTCCCGCAAGACCCGGAGACAATCGCGGGAGCGCTTACCCGCCTGCTTCGAGATGAGGCCCTGTGCGCACGCATGGGTGCGGCGGGCAACGCGCTGTACCAGATGCTTTATACCTGGCCCCGTGTTGTGGAAGAATACGTACGCGTGGTAGAAGCGATAAGGCCGGATCAGAGTGGGGAGCTTCCCACGCCGCCGCACGTCGTAGCTCCGGCGAACGGCGCAGAAGCATCGGATTTGACGGGAATCGCGAAGTCATGAGTGCTGGTGCTGCGGTGAACATGCCGCCCTTTATCACCGTGGTAGTGCCGACGTGCCACCGGAACGACACACTGGCGCAGTGCCTGGACCGGCTCGCGCCGGGCGTGCAGACGCTGTCCGCCGATCGGTACGAGGTGGTCGTCTGCGACGACGGTCGCAAGACTACGGCGAAGGACATGGTCGCGGAGCGGTATCCCTGGGCGCGCTGGTACGCGGGTCCCGCAAAGGGGCCGGGCCCGAACCGTAATGTTGGCGTCCGGGAGGCGCGCGGCGAGTTCGTCGCCTTCGTGGATGACGACTGCATCCCCTCGGCCGAGTGGCTGGCGGGGTTCGCCGCCGCCCTGTCATCCGGCATCGACATCTATGAGGGGAAGACGGTTTGCGGGGAAGGTCTGCGCAGCCCGATGGAAGACGCTCCGGTGAACGAGGTCGGGGGCATGTTCTGGACGTGTAACCTGATGGTGCGCCGGGAGAGGTTCCTCGCGCTCGGAGGCTTTGACGAACACTTCCGCATTCAGGAGGACCTCGACTTCCGACTTCGCCTCAAGCAGCAGGGGTGCGCGCACCGGTTCGTCGCTGAGGCTCTGGTGGACCACCCGCCGCGCCCGATCCGCTGGGGAAAGCGTAACAACAACTTCAACCACGACCTGGTCGCCGTCTGGTATAAGTCGGGGAAGCGGGAGCCGGTCCGAAGGCGGCTTCTACGCTTCATCTTCCGGGAACGGCTGGCCCGTCTGCGCCAGTATCGCTGCTCCCCCGCTTCGCTGAAAGCCCTGGCGTCCGTGGCCGAAGAACTCTGGTATGCGCGGCGGCACGTGGACGAGTGGGAACAGGAGTTCCGCCAGCGCTACGAAGGGCGCGAACCGGCCTACCCGTTTCCGTACCCGCACTTCTGATGAGTATTCGTGAGTCAACCATTGTGGATCCGCAGCCGCAATCTGGAGCGCAGGGCGAACCACGTACGGACGCCGTTTGTGCCCCCGCCCTGAAGAGCGTCACCGTCCTGGTGCCGTCCTATAAGCGTGTGGACTGCCTGGAGAAGTGTCTGCGCGCGCTCGGGGGGCAACGCCATCCTGCCGACGAGATACTGGTGGTGGTGCGCGACACCGACGCGGAAACCCAGGCGTTCCTCGCGGCGTCCCCACTCGCTCGCGTCGCGGGGTTCCGGCAGGTGCCGGTCTGCACCGGCGGCGTGGTAGCCGCGATGAACGCCGGACTGGCCGCGTCCACCGGCGACATCGTGGCGCTGACGGACGACGACGCGACGCCGCGGCCGGACTGGCTGGAGAAGATCGTCGGGCACTTCGCCTCGGACGAGCGCGTGGGCGGGGTCGGCGGGCGCGACTGGCTGCCGCCTGAGGTGATGGGGCACGACACCGAGACGGACGTCGTCGGCAAGGTCCAATGGTTCGGGCGGTGCATCGGCAACCACCACCGCGGGGTCGGGCCGGTACGCGACGTCGATTTCCTGAAGGGCGTCAACTGCTCGTATCGGGGCGACGTCCTGCGGCGGATCGGTTTCGACACCAGGCTGCGCGGCCCGGGCGCGCAGGTCCACTGGGAACTGGCGCTGGGACTCGCGCTCCGGCGAGAGGGATGGAGCCTGCTCTACGACCCTTCGCTGGTCGTGGATCACTACCCGGCGGTCCGCCACGACGCGGACCAGAACAACCGCCGGGGAGGCGTCTTCTCTCCGTCCGCCCACGTGGATGCGGTCTGCAATCAGACCATCGCACTCTGGGAACACCTGCCGCCCACTCGCCGCCCCGCCTTTCTGCTCTGGTCGGTACTGATCGGGACGCGCGGGGAACCGGGCGCGCTCCAGTTCGTACGCGCCCTGCGCCGGGACCGTCACGCGCGCGCGCGGCTGTCGGCAACTCTGCGCGGGTTGATATTGGGTATTAAGGACGCCAACTCGCATCCGCACTGCGACTCCGCCACCGCTCCCGTTCGCGCGGACTCGGACCTCTGAAATGAATCCCCTCAAAACAATCGGCCACAAGGTAGCTATCGCCGTAGGCGCGCGCGCACGTCCACCTGAGGGCTTCGTTCGCTACGCGGCCGAACGCACAGGGGCGGGAGAGGGGAGCCGAATCCACGTGGAACGCATCTTTCCCGCGAGCGAAGAGGAGGTTCCCCTGCCCATCGTCATCGGGGGCGAACCGGCGCACAACTTTCATGAGAAGCATCACTGTCCCTTCCCGGAAGTGTACGTGGCGAAGATGCATGACGCGCGGCTCTTCGGGAGCGCTATTATCGACGCCGATAATCGGCTGATAGGCGATCTATCGGTGGAATCCGGGGTTTGGCCCGAAGTAGTGGAGCGTCACTCCCTTTTCTACCGGCGCTCCCTGCCCCGCTACGAGCGGCTCGAAGGCGAGTACCTCGGCTTCTCGACTCCTTACGCGGATAACTATTACCACTGGATTCTTGAGTTTATTCCGCGCCTCGAAGTCATTCGTCGTGAAAGGCCCGACATCTGGGACAGAGCGCATGGGGTAATTCTGGACCCGATCCGCTACCCGTTTCAGAGAGAAACACTTGATTGGCTGCAACTGAATAAACCCGTCGTGGAAAACGACCGGAATATGCAGGTCGCTACCCTGTTTGTGCCCTCACGCGCGGGGATGATGGGCGACCCCCCCCGGTGGGCATGTGAGTTCGCATACGACGCACTTATCGGTTTAGGCGGGCTGAGGGCGGGGGAATTCGGGGATGCCAGGCAGCGTATCTACATTTCGCGCGCAAAGGCGGAAAAGCGGCGGGTAGTCAATGAGGAAGAGGTTCTGAGCATTCTTACACCGCGCGGCTTTGTGAAGGTCCAACTCGAAGACCTGAGCGTGCGGGAGCAGATACGACTCTTCTCCCAGGCACAAGCCGTCGTCGCGCCCCATGGGGCCGGTCTGGTCAATACGCTCTTTTGTAACCCCGGTACTCCTCTGGTCGAACTTTTCCCCTCCGGGAAGTCTACCCACTGCTTCTGGATGCTGGCACATCACCGGGGCTTGAAGTATCGATTCGTGTCGGGCACCGCCGGGAACTCCGAAACCTCGGCAACTGCGCAGACCGAGCCTATCATTGTAGATGTAAACAGACTCAAGACCGCCCTCGAAGATTTCGAACTTCTATGAATGTCTCCATCTCAAGACAGGCGGGCAGGAGCCTTGCTTGCCGAATGGCGTGCGAAAGGGCACAATGTAACGTATGTCTTTAGCCGCCTCAACGCCGGTGAAGCCACTCCGCACCAGCGGTAATCTCACGCCGAAGCGCACAAAAGTGCCGCTGATACCTCTTCGGGACGCCGGTTTCGTGCGGATGATGATCGCACTGGGCCTCGCGATGGCGGGCATCTTCGCCGGGGTAATTTTCGTCGGGAAGTCGATCGCGTTCCTGGCCGTCATCCCGTTCGCGCTCTGCATAGTCGCCGTCGCCGCCCGCGACCAGGCGGTCGCCGTATTCCTTTACCTGGGCTACGCCGCGATGGAGGGCATGTTCAAGTACCTCTCCAACTTCTCGCAGGTCGTCTATATGGTCGCCCCGGCCATGCTGGCCGCGATCGCGGTTGCGTGGGGGCTGTCGCGGCGTGCGCGGAGCCTTTCGGGCAATCCGCCGCCGCTTACGCTCGGCATCGCCCTGTTCGCGGGCATCGCCTTCATCCAGGCGATGAACCCCTACGGCGGCGGCTTTGTTCCGGGCCTTGCGACCGCCTTTCTCTGGTACATCGGACCGCTGCTGATGTATCTGGTCGGCTGCACTGCCGTGCGCTCGCTACGACAGATCACCGCGCTGCTTTACGCACTGGTCGTCATCAGCGTGGTCACCTCTCTGATCGGCATCTTTCAGTATCAGAAGGGCGAGGAGTGGGTGCTGAATCACCTGCCCGGGTATGAGTCCACGAACTCAATGCGCTACGTGGTCACGGACGACGCGGGAAAAGCGCGCCAGGGCGGGTTCCGCCCGGCGAGTACCTTTTCTCAGGCGGGGGCTGGCGGCAGCGTTGCGCAGTTCGGCGTCCTCGCGGCGCTCGGGCTTCTCTTCGTGACGGGGATGCCTAAGACCCGCAAGGCCCTGATCGCCGTCTCCCTGCCCATCAACGCCGTCGCGCTGATGATCTACGGGACGCGGCTGTTCGTCGTCAGCGCGATTTTCATGGTGGTGCTCTTCTTCATCCTCCAGGCGCGCTCGCAGCGGGAGATGATCAACAGTGTTGTGGGGCTGATACTGTTCTCGGTCGTCTCGGCCGTAGGTTTCACCACCGCACAGTTCCTGACGGACGGGGTAATTGTTTACCGCTTCAAGGACACGCTCGCGAACCCTCTGGAGCGGTATCAGCAGGAGCGCGGCCAGAATCTGACGTTCCTGCTGAAGTTCATCGAACAATACCCGCTCGGCATCGGCTATCAACGAGGTCTGAGTTCATGGGACGAGCGTAACGTTTCGGGCTCGACTATCGACACGAACCGGGAGACGCAGTTTAACTGCCTGCAGGGCGATACCGGTCTGCCCGGGCTGCTGGTGATGATCGGTATCTGCACGGGTCTGACCGTACGCGGGTGGCGCGCGATGCGCTCCGTGCGCGAGCCGCGCCTTCGAACGCTGGGGAGCCTGCTCTTCGTCATCCTCTGCGGGCACCACGTGACGTGGTTCGTCGGGCCGGTCCTGCAGGGCGCGGTCCTGTTTTGGTTCACCGGGGGGATTCTGATAGCGCTCCCACTGATCGAGCGGCGCGAACTGCAGGCGCTGGAGGCGATGAACCGCGGCAGCGGTGTGTCGAGCAGAGCCGCGACGCCTGCGCCCGCCGCGGTGGCGACGGCGGAAGGGCGGGCTTAACAGCCGATGCGTATCGCCCTGGTGGCCAACAACATTCACTTCCGCGGCGGGATGGAGCGCTACTGCGCCGAGATCGTCCGCCACCTCTGCGACAGGCACGAGTTTCACCTGTTCGCGACCGAGGTGGACGACGTCCCGCTCGACCGCGTGACGGTGCATCCGATCCCGGCGACGCCGAAGCCGATCCTGGCCTATTTCCTCCAGTTCTACGCGCGGGCGAGCCGCGCCGTGCGCCCACAGGAGTTCGACATTGTCCACACCATCGGCGGCATCACGTCCCGTCAGAACGTGGTCACGGCGCAGTACTGTCAGTACGCCTGGGGCGACGTGCTGCGACGCGAGCCGGAGGCGCGTGAGGGGCTGACCGCCTATCACCACTTCATGTGGCGGCTCTGGGGGCACTACGAGAAGCGCGCGATGACCTCGCCGGAGACGCGGGTGATCAGCGCGAACTCGCACACTACGTCGCGAGACCTGCAGACGTTTTACGGCTGTCCGGAGAAGCGGATCCAGGTGATCTACAACGGCGTGGACCCGGATCGGTTCTCGCCCGATAAGCGGGAGAAGCGTTCGGAAGTACGGGCGAAGTACGGGATTCCGGAGAAGGAGACCCTGATCCTGTTCGTGGGCGAGTACCAGCGCAAGGGGCTGGCGACGCTGATACGCGCG
>DATLHN010000804.1:0-1655 GCA_035539875.1 Armatimonadaceae bacterium | reverse complement strand
TCGGCCAGCGCCGCGCGCGCCGCCGCCTGGTAGCCCAGCCGAATCGAATCTCCGATCAGCACGACCTGCTTCATTTAGTCTTTGCCTCCCCGGGCGGCGATAGACATCGCCCACACGGCCTGCCCGTACCGTTTAGGACAGATGACACTGAATTAACTACAGCCAACTTTGTGTGCGGGACTCCGCGGAAACGGTGTTATACTCTAAACCCAATGGACAGGGACGCCATATGATATAATCGACCGAAATTAGCTACTTTAGCCTCGGTACAGACTGTCTATACGGTCCAGAAAGGGTCCCCGACATGACGCCCTCGATGAGTCGTACTCCCGACGCGCGCTGCTTTCCCTGCCTCCGCTTCCGGCGTTTCCGCCGCGACCGCCGAGCGTTCACGCTGATCGAGCTGCTCGTCGTGATCGCCATCATAGCGATCCTGGCAGCGATCCTCTTCCCCGTGTTCGCGCAAGCGCGGGCGAAGGCGCGTCAGGCCGCCTGCATCTCCAACGAGAAGCAGATCGGCGCGGCGGTGCTGATGTACGCCCAGGACTACGACGAGGGCCTGGTCCCCTTTCAGACCACCTCCTCCACCGCCACGCTGTTCAACGCGCTGCTGGACCCCTACGTCAAGAATCAGGCGGTCTGGACGTGCCCCGCCGAGCCCCAGCAGAACCCCAACGCCGCCCGCTCGATCGCGATGAACGAAACCAACATCTATAATAGTGCGACCGCCTCGTACTGGGGCACGGGCGCCTCGACCCGCCTGTACCAGAAGGGGAACGAGGCGATCTACCTGACCCAGATCCCCGCCCCGGCGGACTTCATCGTCATGGGCGACTCGCGCGCCTTCTCCTGGACCGGCAACGCCTCCTCGCAGGTCGCCGGCTTTTATCTGTGCCAGGTGGCCAAGAACTTCCCCAACGGCGACGCGACGAGCGTTTCGTCTTTCTACGAGCCGCACGTACGGCACAACGGCGGGGCGAACTACATCTTCGCCGACGGGCACGTCAAGTGGTACAAGCCGCTCGCCACCCTGGTCCCCAAGAACCGCTGGGTGCGCGACACGCCCCCGCTCGCCGCGCTCCCCGCCAACTGCAACGACGTCAGTAGACTCGGGGACGGAAACCCCTGGTAAGGGCGCGGCGCATATCCCGGTATCCGGTCGGCAGTGCTTTCGCGCTGCCGACCGTCTTTTTGGCGGCGCGCGCGCACGTCGTGGAAGGTTACAGCCGTGCCGCGCGCCGCCAGGCGGCGAAGCCGCGCCACGCGCCGAGCGGCGCAGTCAGGTCGCGCACGGGGACGGAGAGCGGCTCGCGGTAGATCAGCCAGCTCGTGCCGCCGCGGTGTGCGACCGGGGTCGGCGCGCCCTCGGGTTTCTGCGAAGTGAGTGGGATGACGCGTGCCTGTCCGCCGCCGACGCCGGTGACGAGGACGGGCCGTACCTTGCCGCCGTCGGGCAGCAGGAGGGCTCGTCCGTCGCACCACCAGACCTCGCCGGGGCGAGGGTCCTGCGCGACGGCGTCGAGGTCTTCGTCGTTCCAGCGGTTTCGGGCCATCGGTGCGGGCATCGTCCTCTGCCCCTCGTTATACCCGGAAAGGCAAACTGCCCGCCGACGGCGAAACGGACAGGGGCCGCGGGCGCGTCAGCGAACGCCGGC